>JAZUBD010000339.1:0-8478 GCA_045638305.1 Lachnospiraceae bacterium | reverse complement strand
GCCTTAAAGTCCTCCGGTCCCAAAACCTGCACTCTGCTTCCAAACCCAAGGAACCAGTCCAACGCGCGCTCATAAGAAGAAAATCCCCACTCTGTATAAAGTCGCCCATCTTCCTGTACTTTATAACAGCCCGGTCCGTATTCCTCCACTAACCGGTACATCTCGCTTGCCTCATAGATTGCCGGAATGATAATATCATCCGTCATGTTCTGTCCGAACTGTTTCTTCTCCTCCGGAATCTCCTTTGGCTCAAAGGTCTCCTCCAAAAGCTCCAACTCCCACAATCGATGCAGCTTGTACATCCGGAAATCATTCCGCTCCGGGCAAAATCCGAACACATACCAATTAGACCACTGAAATACAATTAACGCCGGTTCGATTACCTTGTCGCCCTCTCCCCGGTTGTAATAATAGTGAAACTTTACCCGTCGATTCTCCTTTATCGCCTGTTTTAATAAATCAATCTTCTCCGACAGACTCCCGTGATAAAAGGACGCCAAATCAATCACGATATGTTCAGCAAGCGGAAGCATCCCACCGATTTTCCCGCTGACACCGGCGTGCTTCGGCTCACGAGATACGCTGTCCACCGACTTTACACCTATCAAAATCGCTTCCAGCTCCTCCTCAGTAAACACCGTCGTATCCAGTTGAAAGCCTTCCATAATTTGGATCCCGCCGTCTGCTCCTTGCGTCGTCACAATCGGAATTCCCGCACGACAAATATCCTCGATATCTCGGTTAACCGTACGCCGGGACACCTCAAACTTTTCCGCAAGATACGGTGCGGTCACCTTCCCTTTCTGCTGCAAGGTTGTAATAATTCCGATTAGACGGTCTATTTTCATGGTTGGTTCTCCTTTTTCTCATTGTAAAACTCGACAATAAGCCCTTTTATAACAACTTGTCTCGCAAAGCTTTCACTTCACACTCACTCAAACCAATACTTCTAAAATACGTACTTGTATCACCATATTCTTCCCGAAACAATCTAAGAAACTCTGCCATAAACATTTCACAAGGCGTAACGATATTCATGTCAACTTCCGGGAAATTTTTATGTATCAATTCCAGACGTTCTTTTCCGTATTCCTTCGTCAAAACATAATTGTCAATAATATCTTTATCATCGACACCGGCGTGAAGTAACAAAATCGCAGCGACCACTCCGGTTCTATCCTTACCGGCAGTACAGTTAAACATTACCCCTGTCTTAGCATTAGCAATACACTTAAAAACTTCCGGCATCGCTTTCGCTTTTGCAATGCCCATATAACTTACCGGTACAGCCTCCACAGATTCCGGTACCCCACTGCCTTCGGTGATTTGCAAATTATAATACTCAAAGTCATTTCTATCGGCAAAACCACTTGGCTTTCTATCAACATCTTTTTGTCCACGCATATCTATAATAGTGGTAATATTCCTTGATATTAAATACTCAAAATCCTCTTCGCTCGGGTAATTTTGAACATCACTACGAAGTATCCTTTCGTATCTTGTAAGTGTTCCGTTGCATGTTCTATAACCGCCCAGATCTCTGGTATTCTGCGTCGTTTTAAGTAAACTCTGTACCATATATCTCATCTCCCGTTTCTCAACTTCTTATAAACCATTTCTGTTTTGATTATACCAAAAACACTCCCAGATTTCCACCTGAGAGTGCTTCTATTTTGTCACTATTCAATTGCCCACTTAATTTCCCGAACTCTTATAATACCGAATACTGAATCTCCAAAACGCATAGGCCAGCAAATACAGCACGACTCCCACCGCCGGAGTCAGGTACATAAAAAGCTCCGGATACGCTGCCATATCATCCTTCCGTAGTAAAAACTGCGCAGGAAAGTAGTTTACAAAAGCAAACGGAACAATGTAAATCATGCAGAACTGAATTGCTTTGTGGAAGATACTGATCGGATATCCTGCAAAACGTCGCATGTTCCAGTAAAACAACTCTTTCAGGCTGTTTGTTTCCAAAAGAAAAATATTAAGAGTTGCCAAAAACAAAAAGATAGCGCCCTGAATCAACACACCGCCGATGACCGTGAACACATAGTAAAGGATAGTACCGATATTCCAGGTAATTCCTACGTTTCCGGCAGAGATGACGAATAATACAATGCCAAGACCGCCGTGGCCGATGGCCGCAAACCAGTCCGCATCGGAGAAAATCAACTGGAACAACAATCCCCGCGGACGCAGTATAAAACGGTCAAAGCCACCGCTTCGAACCGTCTTTCCGAAATCACGAAGTCCGGTAAAGAACACGATCAAAATACCGTAGGTCAAAAACAGAATGCTGAATAAAAACAACATCTCCTGAATGTTCCAGCCGTTTAATGTATCAAACTTCAGCAAGGTAAACCAAATGACAATGATCCCGGTAGACTCTCGGAGGAATACCGCCAAAGAACGCAGAACCGCATCTACCTTATACTGAAACCAGGAGCGCATAATGGTTTTGGTGTAAACTCCCGCCAAATGTAATGTATCGTTTTTTGCCATATTAACCTCCCTGCACCACAAGCTTTTTCTGTCCCTGTTTCCAAAGGACTTTGCCAAGGAAAATGAAAAGCAGAATCCAAATCAATTGCATTCCGAAACCTTTTACAATTTCAGAAACAGACAACTGTCCCAAATAAATCTGTACCGGCGTAAAGTAAATTGAGGAAAAGGGGGTAAACATAAGCACTCCCTGCATCCAGTCCGGCATAAACCAAAGGGGAATCATGGAACCCGACAAAACATTGATAAACACATTTTTGATTGTCATAATGCTCCAGACATTAATCAGCCAAAAAGCCAGCATTTGTAACGCAAAGCTGATGGTCCACAAAACACCGTAACCAAAAACTGCACTAAGCAAAAACAGCGCAAACATAGCAAAACTAGCCGGTGCGTGAATTCCCATTACCAATACCGAGATAACTACCGCCGGAACAAAGTGAAACACCAACTGAAACAATGCATTTCCCAAATTATCCGCCAGCATTCGCCCATGAATACTTACCGGAAGCAACATCTCATTGGCAATACTTCCGTTTTGAATCCGGTTCGGAAGATAGAAATCATTGACACAAAACACAGCACTGAGTCCCATGGAAAGAATAAAGTTTGTAGTTACCATAGTCATGGTGACACCGTCCACTTCACTTTTTCCGTTGTACAGGGCAAGGTAAATTCCCCAGAAAATAAAAATCCTCAAAAGGGTATTCAGAATACCCATAAAATGGTCAAACCGGTAGGCACTTCTGGATAAAAAACTCTTTTTTGCAAACGCCAAATAAGGGGAAAGCTTCATATCAGGACACCTCCCCATTATAAATTTTTCGAATCAATCCTTCGATTTCCGGCTCCGAAACCGTCAGGTCACGAATATGGTATGTCGTTAACAGCGTACTCATTAACGAATCAATCTGCACCTCCCGATTTTCAAACAAGAAGCGCTTTTTTCTTCCTCCCGGCGCATCCAGTTCTCTTATTTCAACCTTATCCATCGGTGCAACCGTACAATCCGTGGTGAACTCTACATCCAGCTGTCTCGTTGTTCCGTAGGTATCACGAATGCCGGATAACGAACCGTCGTATACCTTAGAGCCTTTATCAATAATCACCAGACGTTTGCAGGTTTTCTCGATGTCCTGCATATCGTGGGTGGTAAAAATCATCGTCACTTTGTCTTTTTCATTCAGTTCGCAAATGAAATTACGGATTGTTTCTTTTCCCACCACATCCACACCGATGGTAGGCTCATCGAAAAAGACGATTTTCGGAGAGTGCAACAATGCAGCAACAATATCCGCCCGCATACGCTGTCCCAAAGAAAGTTGACGCACCGGTTGATTAATAAATCCTGCCATATCCAGCATATCCGTAAAACGATGAAGATTCTTCTGATAGCGTTCCTCCGGAATACGATAAATTGCCTTTAACAATTCAAAACTGTCGATTACAGGCAAATCCCATTGAAGCTGGGACTTCTGGCCAAACACAACGCCGATACTCCCAACGTAATCTTTCCGCTGTTTGTAAGGCGTAAAATCGTTGACCTTGATGCTCCCCTTATCCGGGTATAAAATGCCGGAAAGCATCTTAATCGTGGTGGACTTACCGGCACCGTTCGGTCCGATAAAGCCCACCATTTCACCTTCTTCAATAGAAAAGCTGATATCCTTAACAGCTACCTTATGTTCAAATTTAGGAACTACAAGATTGGCTAACATTCCCGGAATTCCCGCAGAACGTTTACTGATTCGAAAAGATTTGCTTACCTCATTTACCTCGATAAAACTCATTTGTTTCCCCTTTCTCAATTCGCTTGATTACATCCGCCAGCTCCGATTTATATGTGGTCACACCGGTAAATGAAGTTTTCTTCAAAAGATGGTGTAAGAGCTCTGCAGAAGAAACATAATTTGAGTTATAAGTCAAGGTGAGTTTGTTTTGAGTTAACGTAAAAGAATGTAACGGCAAATCTTCCAAGTCCGGAAGCGGTCCGGAAAGAATGACTTCTAACGTGCCCACAGGAGCAAATTGCTTCAGCAGAAGTTCCCGGTCCCCGTAATAGGTGAGCCTGCCGCGGTCGAGAAGCGCAATTCTTTCACAAAGCGCCGAAATCTCCCCCATGTCATGGGAACTGATTATGAGGGTCATCCCCTCCTTTTGACGTTCCGTAAGAAGCATACGCAAGCTTTCCTTTGCCGTTTGATCCAGACCGATAGTAGGCTCATCCAGTAGAAGCAGTTTCGGATGCCGAAGTAAAAGTGCTCCCAGCTCCGCCCGCCGACGTTGCCCAAGAGATAATGTACTTATTACTTCATTCTCATAGGAACCAAAACCGAGAACATCCGCAAGAAGCCGGTATTCTTCCTTGTAACTACTCTCCGTCATTCGGTAAATAATCCGCAAATCGTCGAAATTGCTTTTCACCGAATTATAGTCCGCAAGCACCGGCATGTTATTTAGCATAGCCCCCATAGACAATCCCAGTTCACTTCGCTTAGTAACCGGATCTTTCCGCATGGTACGAACAAAGCCCTGCTCCGGCAAAAGCAATCCGCAGGCCAACTTTAAAAATGTAGTCTTTCCGGCACCTGAGGCACCGATGAGTCCCACGGAAATCCCCTCCGGAATATGGATGCTCACATCCGATAAAACAAATTTGCTCACATGTTCAAAACAAATCATAGACTTATCCTCACTATGGATATCATACACTTAGCAACTCGGGGATACAAGGGAATGGGATGAACGGTAGCTATTGTGGGATAAACACACCGACACAAAAGAATCCGTCTTCTTCGTAAAAGTCGTACATTCCGTTATAACTATCTACAATTTCCTTAATCTGCGGGATTCCCAGCCCATGCAACTCCGTTTCCTTTTTTGTGGAAAAAAGCTCCGGATTCTGATCCAAAACAGAATCCGCAATTCGGTTTTTTACACGAATGGTATGATATCCGCGCTCTGCCGCAATACGGATGCGTAGTTCAGGGGCATCTTCTTTTTGACTCGCCTCGATGGCATTATCTAAAAGATTTGTCAGCAATGCCGAAAAATCGATACTACGCATAGAAGCAAAGGATAGTGTTTCAATCTCTGCCTGAACGGAAATTCCAAGATTTCTGGCCAACTCCAGCTTCTCATTTAAAATGTGATTTAACAAAGAATTTCCTGTCTCGATATAGCTGTGCATCGCATTTAATTTATCCAATATTTCGGAAGTATAGGCCTTTGCAGCCGCAATATCATTACTGTTCAGATAAGAGGCCAATACCATCATATGATTTTTCATATCATGCTTCAGCTTTCGTACATTCTGATGAAGTATACGAATTTCTTCTTCCTGAAGTGATGCGTATGTTGCTTCTGCGCATTGTTTGGACAGTCGATACTCAAGCTCCGCCTTTTCGGCCAGAAGTGCTAAATAGCTTTCCGTTGTTATTTCCAAATCTTGTTCCGTTCTTTTCTGTTTTTTCATGTTCGCATATACCTCAACAATTGATCTCTGACGGTTTTCGTATAACTTTTCCCGATGGGAAGTATGATGTCGTTTTGCAGGGTAGCTTCTTCGGAATTCAATAATTTAACTGCCGCCTGATTAATAAAAAACCCCTTATGAATCCTTAGGAAGCCACAATTCTGTAATGTATGTTCCACCGCAGTAAGCGTACTCCGAAAACGATAGGTCTCCTTTGTCGTAACAACCTTTAAATAGTTTCCTTCTGCCTCAAAGTATAAAATATCCGCTAACAGCAAACGGACATCGTTTCCGTCTGAACGAAAACAAAAGTGCTGTTCCTTCTCTCCCAATTCCCGGACACAATCCTTTAAAATCTTTTCGATTTCCGCGTCAAATCGGCTTTTTCGAAGGAATGCAAAGGGATGATACTGAAAACTGTCATATACCAGCTCGTCATGACTTGTAACAAAAACCAACAACGGCTTTTTCTTTAAAGCAGAAAGCTCCCGTGCCACCTGAAGTCCGGTGATTTCCGGCATATCAATATCCAAAAGAAGAATATCACAAGAGCTTTTTTCCAAACGAGAAAGCAGTTCCCCTCCCGAGGAAAAAACGCGCAATTCTTCTTCCGGCAACAATGTTGCTACTTTCCCGGCTATATCTGATAAAATTTTCGGTTCATCATCACAAATAAAAATTTGCATCATCCTCACCTCATCTTTCAGTGTAATTACAGTATAGCATTTAATTTCTGCCTATTCCCTATTTCTCAGCCTCCACCATCTAAGCCCCCAAAGGCCGGTTGATATCATTCGAAATACAAATATGATCCGGAACGTCGTCTGTAACGCATTTAAATCTGCGCCTAATTTGGTATATATCACCACACCGATCAGAGGCATAAACGCATTGGATAATGTCACCAGCACCGTATAAATCGATATATACAAGGTTTTATTATTTTCCGGAACCACTTGCAAAAGGCATTGCATCATGTTAAGGTTTATGGCTGCGAGGGTTATATTGGCCAAGGTATTCATAATCACAAATGCGAATTGCCCTTGCGGTAACGGAAGACCGGTGGCTACAATCATGCAAATCGGACATAAGGCAAGCCCTAAGTTTCCGAAGATAATTCCGAATCGGACACCGAACTTATTATTCAGCCGGCTCCAAAAACCGATGGTAATAAATTGAACAACGGCATTGCCGATATTCACATAACTGAGCCATGCTTCATTTAACTTAAGATAATTCACCTGACCGATAAAATACAAGGTCCAGTCTACGTGCCAGGTGGCATAGAAAAAGATTGCCACACCCACAAAGCTCAGAAACCTTTTATTATGCAACAGCTCGGAGATTACACCTTTCAACTGCCCGGTCCGAGATTCGGCAGAAGATGCAGTCGGCCTTCCTTTGATTTGATTCAAAACGATAATTTGAATCAGCAGTAATGCGGCGCCTATCCAAAAATACGTCTGATGCAAACGTATTTTACCTGCATTGGTATTGGCCGATGCAAGCAGTGTACCGCTGACAAGAGGGATTATAATACCGATTACAAACGTCAATGCAGTACGATACGTCATAATATGATTTTGCTCTTCTTTATGAATCATATCCGAGAAATACGCCTGCCAGGACACGTTATAAATTGTCATAGGTCCCACAGAAGCCGCAAATAAAATCAGGAAGGCTGTAAATTGATTTGTAGGAAGCACCGGCACACAACCGATGAGAGCATAAAACATGGTAAGCATTAAAAGAGAAACCATCACCATGCTCCGTTTATTTTTCAACCTGTCGGTCAGAATCCCGCCCGGAATGAGTACCATCAACCCTACTAACTGCGGAATGGTAGTCAACAAACTCAATTGAAGATCATTTGCTCCTAACCTTGTGGCAAATATATTATTATTGTTTCCGACAAGATTGTTAACCAAAGTGATCAACATTCCTTCCAATGTAAATAACAAAAGGATTCGGTTTCCAGGTTCTGCAATTTTATGTAATACAGTTTGCGGATATCCTTTATTCGGATGTTTTTTTGAAATATTCATACTTTACTATCACTCGCTTTCCGATAACGTAGTGGTATCTTCCTGAATGTTCAAAGAAATCTTACCATGGCAACATTTGTCATCACAAGAATTATTATAATATATTAAGCTCCATGATTCAACCTTGCCTTTGTTTTTTACGTAAATTGAACAGAAATATTAATCTTACAAGGCATTTATCAAAATTTTTACGTACATCGGGCATAATTGCTACTTCCATTAAGTCCTAATCCATGATATAATATACGCAAAGGGCAAAGAGCAATACATATATCATATACACAAGGAGGTTGCTATGGAGAAAAAAACATATCGTAATGTATTTGCAGAAATGGGAATTGACGAAGCAGCCGTAGCAAAACGCTTAGAGGAAATTAAACATTTTTTCTTTTATGGCGGAGAGGACAAGCAAGTGTATTATCCCGCAGGAACGGATATGGGATATATCAT
>JAZUBD010000338.1:0-3077 GCA_045638305.1 Lachnospiraceae bacterium | reverse complement strand
GTTTATGGCTCCATCAGCCAATCTGAGAACCGACGAATACGGTGGTTCTGCGGAAAACAGAGCCAGATTTTGCAGTGAAATGATTGCGAAGGTGCGCGAACTTTGCGGACCGGACTTCTTGATTTCTGTGCGTACCTCCGGATGTGACAGCACCTTGGAGTATGCGATTGCGGTAGCGGAGGAGTATGTAAAGGCCGGCTGTGAGTACTTACAGGTGTCCTCCGGTATGTCCTCTTTGGAAACCGTAGCACCGTTTCGCGATGAGAAGGTTACGGATATCCAGAGTTTAGGTGCATATTTTAAAGACCATTTTAACGGAAGAGTGCCGGTGTCCTGTGTGGGCGGACTTACAGAGCCGGAACAGATTCATTATCTGATTGAGCATGAGTATGTGGACACGGTAGATGTGGCAAAGGCAATTTTAGCGGATCCGGAGTTTGCCAATGCGGTGATTGAAGGTAAGCCGTTTACTAAGTGCTTCGGCTGCCAAGCCTGTCAGTACGGACCGTTTACGGCTCATAAGTGTCCGGCGGAGATGAAGCGGTTAAGGAGTGAGTAAACATGCGTATTATATTTGTAAGGCATGGACATCCCAATTACGAGAAGGACTGTCTGACGCCACTCGGTCATAAGCATGGTGAGGCGGTGGCAGAGCGGTTAAAAGGCGAACCGGTGGAGAAGATTTTTTCATCGACCTGCGGCAGAGCCATGGAGACGGCGATACATATTGATGAGAAATTCGGCCTTGGGGTGGAAGGTCTGGAATTTATGCGGGAAATCAAATGGGGTTCCGCAGACGGGACGCCGATATACGAGGACGGACACCCGTGGCTTACTTCCGATTATCTGGTGGAGCGGGGGAAGGACTTGCTGAATCCGGCCTGGAGAGAGACGGAGCAGTACCGAAACAACAAAGTGGTAGCTTCTGCCGATGCATTGGCAAAGGGCTTTGATGCATGGCTGTCGATGCTCGGCTATACGAGAGAGGGAGACTATTACCGGGTAGGGAAGGTGCGTTACGGTACCATTGTACTGGTGAGCCACGGAGGAGCATCTTCGGCAGCACTGGCCCGCTTTTTTAACCTGCCCTTCCCGTTTGTGTGCTCGGCCATTTGTCCGGATTATACGGCAGTGACGGTGGTGACGCTTTCCGAGGAGGAAGGTACTCTTACAGCACCGAAGTTTGAACTGATGAACGATGCGAGACATATTACGGCGATAAAGAAAGAGACGGAAGGCCTTGTGTATGCCTGAGAGTAAGAGTCGGAAGGAGAGTGCCTTATGAAGAAAATCGATGTGACCGCATTAGGGGAATTGTTAATAGACTTTACGGAAAACGGAACCAGTCCTCAGGGAAATCCTTTGCTGGAAGCAAATCCCGGCGGAGCACCATGCAATGTGCTTGCCATGCTTAGTAAGCTGGGACATCGGACTGCCTTTGTGGGAAAGGTAGGAGCGGATATGTTCGGGAAACGCTTGCGGAAGGTGGTAGCGGATACCGGAATCGATACAAGCGGCCTGGTGGAGGATAAGGATGTCAATACGACACTGGCCTTTGTACATACACTGGCGGACGGAGATAGAGAGTTTTCTTTCTACCGCAATCCGGGGGCGGACATGATGCTGACTCCGGAGGAGGTAAAAAAGGAACCGGTAACGGATTGCCGTGTGTTTCATTTCGGGACCTTATCCATGACAGCGGAGAACTGTCGTAGGGCCACAGAGGAGTCTGTATCTTTAGCAAAGAGAGAGGGTGCACTCATTTCTTTTGATCCGAACCTGCGGGAACCGCTGTGGGACAGTTTGGAGACGGCAAAAGAGCGGACGATTTACGGCCTCCGGCAGTGTGATATTTTGAAAATCTCCGATAATGAAATCGAATGGTTGACCGGAGAAAAGGATTATAGGAAGGCAGCGGAGATTTTAAAGGAAGAGTATCATATTCCGCTCATTTTAGTGTCTCTCGGAAAGGACGGAAGCATGGCGCTGTCTGATACTTCCTTCGCCAAAGTACCGGGATATCGGGTGGATACCATAGAGACTACAGGGGCGGGAGATACCTTCTGTGCCTGTGTGTTGCACTATGTTTTAGAGCATGGGTTCCGGGCGTATGAAGAGGCAGAACTTACGGAGATGTTGACCTTTGCCAATGCGGCAGCGGCCCTTGTGACTACGGGAAAGGGTGCGCTTGCGGTAATGCCGGAAAAGAAAGAGGTGGAGGCGTTGATTCACCGGGGCAAATGAACGGTCTTATAGGGGGGGAGAGGCTTTCATACGTTGAAATTTGACAGATGCTTCCAAACTATGATATAATATACGTGAAAGTAGGATAGAATGCTACGGAAAGGAGGAATTCCCATGAGTGTATCGGCAATTCAGTCTCAACGTTTATTTACCTCTTTGGTCAGCGGTAAGCGGATTAACAGTGCGGCGGACGATGCGGCAGGACTTGCAATCAGTGAGAAGCTCCTGGCACAGACCAACGGATACGCGGTCGGCACCAACAATGCGGCAGACGGTATCAATTTGTTAAATGTGGCAGATGGCTCTCTTTCTACCATGCAGGATTCCTTACAGCGTATCCGTGAGCTTGCGGTACAGGCCGGGAACGGTATTTATTCCGCCTCCGATAAGGAACTGATTCAGATGGAAATCGACGGTCTGAAGGCTTCCATTCAGGATGCGGCGAAGAATACGAATTTCAATACCATGAAGCTGTTAGACGGCAGTATGGCCAGCCTTTCTTTGGCAACGAATCCGTCCGGCGGCGGTCTGGAGATTCAGATGGACAATTCCACGCTTGAGTCTCTCGGGATTGCGGACTTCAGTGTGATGGGAGATTTTTCCCTTGATGACATCGACAATGCCATCAAGGCGGTCAGCAAGGCCAGAAGCAGAATGGGTGCAAAGACCAATGCCTTGAGTCACACCATAAATTATAACGAGAATGCGGGGCTGAATCTTATGGCAGCCAACAGTCGTATCCGGGATACGGATTACGGTACCGCCATGATAAACAAGAACCGGGACGATATTTTGTCCCAGTATCGTATCAAGTCGGATCGTAGCCATGTCGT
>JAZUBD010000337.1:0-3434 GCA_045638305.1 Lachnospiraceae bacterium | reverse complement strand
AAGAGCCGCGTGGGTAGAGTGGTAAAGATTATAAAGCGTGCCAACGAGTATGTGGTAGGTACCTTTTTTAAGAAAAAAGAGTACGGCTTTGTGGTGTCGGAGGACAAGCGTCTCGGAAGCGACATTTTCATTGACAGCCGGTATACAAAGGGGGCCGTCAGCGGTCACAAGGTGGCGGTGCAAATTACGGATTTCGGCAACGGGAAGCAGAATCCCATGGGAAAGATTGTGGAGATACTCGGCCATATGAATGATCCCGGCAGTGATATTGTAACGGTACTCCGGGCCTTCGGAATTCCGGAGACGTTCCCGGAGGAAGTGATGCAGGCTACGGAAACCGTACCGGATGCAATTACCGAAACGGAATGTGTGGGACGTCTGGATTTGCGGGATGAAATCATGATTACCATTGACGGTGAGGACGCAAAGGATTTAGATGATGCGGTATCCTTACGAAAAACGGGAAACGGTTACGTACTGGGAGTGCATATCGCGGATGTAACGGAGTATGTAAAAGAAGGCAGTGCTCTTGATGCAGAGGCAAAGAAACGTGGAACCAGCGTATATCTGATTAACCGTGTGGTACCGATGTTGCCACACCGATTGTCTAACGGCATTTGCTCCTTAAATGCGGGGGAGGACAGGCTTGCCCTTAGCTGTATTATGGACCTTACCGAGGACGGTACCATTGTGGGACACCGTCTGGCGGAGAGCGTGATTCACGTGACCCGCAGAACCTCTTATACCGAGGTCGCGGGGATTCTTTCCGCGGGGGAAGAAAAGCAGGCAGAGCTTTCTGCGGAATACGGCGAGATTTATGATATGATTACAGAAATGGCAAAAGTATCGAAGCTGTTGAGGGAGAAACGGAAAGCTCGTGGTGCCATTGATTTTGATTTTCCGGAAAGTAAAATTATTTTGGATGAATCCGGAAGACCGGCAGAAATCAAGCCTTATGAGCGTAACGATGCCACCAGGATGATTGAAGACTTTATGCTGGCGGCAAACGAAACGGTGGCGGAGGATTTTTTCTGGCAGGAGATCCCTTTTGTATACCGTGTGCATGAAAGTCCGGATGAAGAGAAAATCAAACGTCTCGGTATTTTGATTCAGAACTTCGGATACAATTTACGTGGGTCCAAAACAGCACCTCACCCGAAGGTGTTGCAGGCGCTGTTGGAAAAATCCGACGGCAGTCCGGAGGAAGCCCTGATTGCGCGCTTGACGTTACGTTCCATGAAGCAGGCAAAATATATGGTGGATTGTGAAGGCCATTTCGGTTTGGCAACGAAGTATTATTGCCATTTTACCTCGCCGATTCGTCGTTACCCGGATTTGCAGATTCACCGGATTATTAAGGAGAATCTGCGGGGGAAACTGGACGAGAAGCGGAGAACCCATTACAGCAGCATCCTGCCGGAGGTGGCACAGCATTCTTCCAAGACCGAGCGTACGGCGGAGGAGGCCGAACGTGAATTGGAAAAGATGAAAAAATGCGAATACGCCGAGGAACACCTGGGAGAAGAAGCGGAAGGCATTATTTCCGGAATCACCAATTACGGCATGTATGTGGAACTTCCGAATACGGTGGAGGGGATGATTCGTCTTGCGGATATCACGGATGATTATTATCGGTTCGATGAGGAAAATTACCGCCTGGTGGGAGAGCGTTCCTATCGGGAATTCCAATTGGGTCAGACCGTGAAAATTATGATTCACCGGGTGGATAAATTGTTAAAGACTATTGATTTTTTACTTGTTTCGCGGTAAACTAAATATAGTGAGAATTAAGGGGATTTGTATGGCAGATAAGAAACAAGCTGTCAAGTTGATAGCAAATAATAAAAAGGCGTATTTCGATTATTTTATCGAAGAGAAATATGAGGCCGGAATCGAACTGTTCGGTACAGAGGTAAAATCACTTCGTATGGGGAAGTGTAGTGTGAAAGAATCCTTTATCCGAATCGAGCGTGGAGAGGTTTACGTGTACGGTATGCATATCAGTCCTTATGAGAAGGGGAATATCTTCAATAAGGATCCGATGCGGGTGCGTAAGCTTTTGTTGCACAAACGCGAGATTATGAAGCTTTCCGGCGAGATTGCACAGAAGGGGTATACGCTGGTACCGCTGTCCGTTTATTTAAAAGGCAGTTTGGTCAAGGTGGAAATCGGACTTGCAAAGGGAAAGAAACTCTATGACAAACGTGAGACTCTGGCAAAGAAAGACCAGAGACGAGAAGCGGAAAAAGAGTTTAAAATTCGCAACCTGAAATGATGAGGTAAGAGTTTGGGATTTACAAAGGAGGAGGATATCCGGTGAAAAGAGTAAAGACATCGCTATTGGTACCTGGAATGGTCATTGCAAAGGATGTTCATAACACCAGTAATATTTTGGTAATGGGCAAGAATACGGTACTGTCGGATGAAAGTATCACAAAGCTTGCATTTCACAGTATTTATTCCGTGTATATCAAAGATGAAGTGTCGGAAGCACCTAAGCCATCCTATGAGCGTACCTTTGTACCGTCCAAAATCAAGGAAACCAAAGAATTCGTTGTATTCAAGGAAAGCTATGACGAAGAGGTTAAAAACTTAGAGGTTACGTTTAACGATATCATTACGCTTCAGTCAAAGAAAATCGGGATTGCCGAGCTTTGTAAACAGGCCACCGGTATGTTAGACGATACCAGAGGCGGTATTCATGTCTTTGATATTCTGCATAATCTTCGTGATTATGATGACAGTACCTTTAATCATTGTATGAATGTGGCTTTGATTTGTAATGTTTTTGCGGACTGGATGCATATGTCTGCCATGGAAAAGGAGATTGCGACGGTTGCCGGCTTGCTTCATGATATCGGTAAGTTGCGTATTCCCGACAGTATCGTAAAGAAGGCTTCCCGCTTGACGGACGAAGAATTTGATTTGATTAAGACCCATCCGATGGAAGGCTACAATATCCTGTTTGAGTCTCGCTTTATTTCCGGTATTCAGAATGCAGCGCTGATGCATCATGAGCGTGCGGACGGTTCCGGTTATCCGTTAGGCCTAAAGGGACCTCAGATTGATAAGTTTGCGAAGATGGTTGCCATTGCGGATGTGTATGATGCCATGACTGCAGCGAGAGTTTATCGCGGAGCCCTTTGTCCGTTTAAGGTTATCGAGATGTTTGAGAAGGAGGGCCTTAGCATGTTTGACCCGGAATACCTTCTCGTATTCATGGAAAATATTGTCCAGACCTATATTAAGAACTGGGTACGTTTAAGCAATGGCAAAGAGGGCGAGATTGTCATGATGAATAAGCAGAAGCTTTCCAGACCGGTCGTTCTGTGCGGTACGGAGTTTATCAATCTTGCGGACCACCCGGAGATTTCCATTGAACAGGTTATCATTTAAGAAACGTAAGTTTTTTTAGAAACCACTTTACATTTGAT
>JAZUBD010000336.1:0-3205 GCA_045638305.1 Lachnospiraceae bacterium | reverse complement strand
CCTTCGCCAAATCCACCGTATCCAGTCCGGCAATGGTCAAATGGCCCTTTTCGTTTACCGCAAGATTCTTTGATACAAATTCACTCATGGTGTTTTCCTCTTATCAACCTTATTTTATCTGTTATTTGCTTATTACGTTTCATGACCGGTTTGTTTTGTATACCGGTATACATAGAATACAAGTTACAGAGTACCATTATTATTCCGAAATGTCAAGTTTTACAAGGAAAATCTCTCCTGTATCATCCGGGCAACTTCCTGAGGTTCCAAATCGGTGTTATCTATCTTTATATAGTTTTCAAACGTGATTTCCCCGTCGTAGCTTTCCAACCGATACTTTTGGTCATGGGTAAGTATATTGTTTCTGGAAAACTCGATATCCCGCTTAGATGCCTTATTCTTCAGACGGTTCTCTGTTTCGTTCCGTTTTAATCGGACCTCCTGAGGCGCCACCAGCTCTACATAGTACACCTCTGCGCCCTGCTCCTTAAAGATAGTTGTCACATGATCCACATAATCCCAATCGGACTGTTCATCAAAGGCCCACATATAAGTGAAAATCATACCGTAGTTGTCACTCTTTGCAAACTCCTCGAAAATTGCCTCCCGCATTTTCGTAACTACCGGTCCATTGTAATAACCGAACACCTCTATGACCGGCTCAATGGTCATATGATTATGAAACAGACGAAGTCCGGTAAGCTTCATCAGTTCCTGACCGACGGTCATCTTGCCCACAGCACCGTTGCCGATTAAAAATACTAACTTCATATGCATTCTCCTTTCCCGTAACTATATACTTCATACGCTGTATAAGTATGGCTGTAGTGATACCCTAGCTTTTCCGCCAAAGCCAGAGAGCCCTTATTCTGGGCATCCCAGCTCGGATAAATTCCTCGTTCCAGACATTCCAAAATCAGCTTTGCACTGCAAACGGATGCCAGACCTTTGCGACGGTATTCCTCCTTTGTATCCACCTGAATTTCAATCCCGTCTTTATACGTTGTGTAAGAGGAAGCTCCTGCCACAATCTGACCATCCTTTAAAATCACAACTCCCAGCCCAAGCTTTTGATAGGTCACCCAGTCCGGGTACTGTGCCGTCCAGTCACAACACCATTCCGTCTTTTTTGTTTCCTCAAAAACAGCTTCGTCCAACGCTTTCATTTCATAATCTTCCGGCAAACCGTCTACAATCTTTTGCAGTTTTTCCTTATCAAAGACATCCGGTTCTTTCTTTAGCGCATAACGCTCTACTCTTTTACAAGAACTCGGATAGCATTCTTCTATCAAAGCTTCCCAAGCAGGATTCTGCGGCACCATAATCACAAAGTCACCTTGATACAAATCAGGCTTATATAATACCAATTCCCGATTCGGCTTTCCCGCAAAGAACGCAAATGCACCGAGAATCGCAACCGTAGAGGTTGGTACTTCCTCCTCCGATTTCTCCGCTGTCACATAGATATCTCCCATCACTCCTTGCAGACAAGACCATATCATAGTCTCCTCCCAACCTTCAAACAGCTTTTCCACATATATGATATCATTCATTGTCGCTTTTCGTACCAATGTCCGGGTCACCTCGTTTCCTCACAAATTCCATGAAAGCTTGGTATATCTTTTGTAGTAT
Organism: Lachnospiraceae bacterium; assembly: GCA_045638305.1. Taxonomy (GTDB): domain Bacteria; phylum Bacillota; class Clostridia; order Lachnospirales; family Lachnospiraceae; genus SIG307. The sequence goes on along the minus strand of JAZUBD010000336.1, from coordinate 1,573 downwards.
CACCAATAATTTTCTATCTGTTTTATCACACATTTCAGACTTTGTCAACCTTTTTTCTTGCAATTCGCTTACATAATCAAACTCCCGAGATTTCCTTCCTGTTGTAAGAACCACAAGCCTTATAAAATCCACTGGACATTCCCCTCATTTTATGTTACGATAACGCACAGAAGCGTTTTGAAAGGAGATACCATTATGAAACTTTGGGGCGGTCGTTTTACGAAAGAAACCAACCAGTTAGTACATAATTTTAATGCATCCATCGGTTTTGACCAGAAATTCTATCATCAGGATATCCGTGGCAGCATTGCTCACGTTACCATGTTGGCAAAACAGGGCATTTTAACCGATGTGGAAAGAGATACGATTATTGCCGGACTGTCCGGTATTGAAAAAGATATTGAAAACGGTACCCTTGTTATCGACGGTACCCAGGAAGACATTCACAGCTTTGTGGAAGCAAACCTCATCGCCCGTGTAGGCGAGGTAGGTAAGAAGCTTCACACCGGTCGCAGCCGTAACGATCAGGTAGCTCTTGATATGAAGCTTTACATCCGTGACGAGATTACCGCAGTGGACGAGCTGTTGCTTTCCTTATTGGAAGAATTACACACCTTAATGAAGAACAATGTCACCACCTATATGCCGGGCTTTACCCATTTGCAGAAAGCACAGCCGGTGACCCTTGCTCATCACATCGGTGCTTACTTTGAAATGTTTAAGCGTGACCGTTCCCGTCTTGCAGATACGAAGGCACGTCTCAACTACTGCCCGCTTGGTGCAGGGGCTTTGGCAGGTACTACCTACCCGTTAGACCGTGAGTACACCGCGTCCCTTCTTGACTTTACCGGTGCCACCTTAAACAGCATGGATTCCGTATCCGACAGAGATTACTTAATCGAGCTTTTAAGCGCATTCTCTACTATTATGATGCACTTAAGCCGGTTCTGTGAAGAAATCATTATCTGGAATTCCAACGAGTACCGCTTCATCACCTTAGATGACGCTTACTCCACCGGTAGCAGCATTATGCCACAGAAAAAGAACCCGGACATCGCAGAGCTTGTCCGCGGAAAGACCGGTCGTGTGTACGGTGCTCTCGTATCCATTCTGACCACCATGAAGGCTCTTCCGCTTGCCTACAACAAGGATATGCAGGAAGATAAGGAGCTTACCTTTGACGCCATCGACACCGTAAAGGGCTGTCTTGCACTGTTTACCGGTATGATTGCCACCATGACCGTAAATTCCGACAATATGGAGTCCAGTGCAAAGAACGGCTTTACCAACGCTACCGACGCAGCAGATTATCTCGTAAACCACGGCGTACCGTTCCGTGATGCACACGGCATCGTAGGCCAGCTGGTACTGTTCTGCGAGCAGAAGGGAATCGCCCTTGACGATATGACCTTAGAAGAGTACAAGGCCATCAGCCCGGTATTCGAAGAAGACATTTTCGAAGCCATCCGCATGGAAACCTGTGTCACCAAGAGAAATACCCTCGGCGCACCGGGACCGGCTGTAATGGAGGAAGAAGTCGGATCGTAGCCATGTCGTTCTGTGGGCCAAGGAG
>JAZUBD010000335.1:0-1722 GCA_045638305.1 Lachnospiraceae bacterium | reverse complement strand
CGCAGGTCTTGGTATCTCTGTACTGGTTGTAAATGTACTCGGCTGCGTAGTGCTTCTTAATTACCTTATCCTCTACAACGCCCATGCCGGTCTCTTCCACCGCCATCTTCGCAAGCGGAATTCTTGCCTTATCCGCAGCGGTTGCTGCTGCAAGGAAAATCTTGTCTACCTGTTCCTGGGTATACTCCGCAAACTTCTTCTGCGCTGCCTTTACTCTGGCAATCGCCGCTTCCAGTGCTTTTACACTGTCTACTACTTCATAGCTTTTCGTTTTCATACACAACCTCCCGTTCGGTATTATTACAGAAACATCATATTTTACTCTTTTATATTATTTTATTCGCTTCTGTCTGTTAAAAATTTAACACACTTTTTTTAAAATGTCGATAGCTTTTGCTACATTTTTTTCCAAATCAAAACAGGACTGTCACAGGCAGCATTCCCTTATAACAGTCCTGCATGGTAGCTATTTCTCTTCCACTGTATAGTCTATGCCGCTAAAGAACGCCGTGTTACTGCTTTCTTTACCGTTTGCTGTCGCAAACATACCGATGGTACAGCCTACAAATCCCCCTGCGGACTCGGTACTCAAAAACTTCGTGGAAAGACCGTCTGCCAGTACCTTTTCGCCGGCTCCCGCATTATAAGAAAGGGTCGCCGTCTGTCCCTTCTGGGATATGGTAAAGCTCACCTTTTCCGCAGCAACTTCTTCTGCTGCAACGAGCTCAATGCCGCCCTGTACACTGTTCTTTGCCACGCGTACCTGATTCTTTCCGTCAAACATTCCGTAAACCACCGCCAGGAATGCCTGCTCACTCTGCAACACTGCAAGCCCCGCAGCCTCACCGTCCTGTGCCGGGGTAAAGTCTATCGTGGTCTTTGCGGTAAAGTAATAGGAGGTCTGACGAAGTCCCAAATATGCTGCCGGCTCTCTTTCTGCCAGCGTATACGGTAACAGCTTTAAGCGATATCCATCGCCTTCTCCCTTTGCCATACCTTCCACCGGATTACGTAGCTTTACCATAGTAAACGGAATGCCGTCTGCATCCTTGCCGCTGGTAATCAGCTCGCCCTCGGTTTCCTTAAGCGGAACCGTTACCGTATCCTCTAAGATACCGATACCCGCGTTAAATACCGGCCAACCGTCTTCCCAGGTAACCTTAGCAAGGAAGGTCTCACGTCCCATGTTAGTGTGCCACTCACACGGTCTGGAAGCAAGCATTACCGCATACCAGTTACCTTCCGTATCCTCAATCAAATCCGCATGGCCCACGTAACGAATCGGATAATCCTTTCCGAGATGACGATGGGTAAATACCGGATTCATCAAATTGTTCTCGTACGGTCCCCAAAGCTCCTTACTTCTTGCCACACAAACCGCATGAGCAGGACCGGTACCGCCCTCTGCGTGCATGATGTAATAATAACCGTCCTTCTTATAAAGATGCGGTCCCTCCGGCCACTCCGCCTTACGCATAGCACCGTTCCAAACCATCTTATAATCGCCCACCAGACACCAATTCTCAAGATCAAGCTCCTGAATGTAGATGTACCAGTCACCATTATGACCCACACCGGCCGGATTCGGTCTCGTACCGATGTAATAGCACTTTCCGTCATCGTCAAAGAACAAGCTCGGGTCGATACCGTCCGCTCCCGCAAGGTAATGCGGCTCGGACCAAGTCGGATCGTAGCCATGTCGTTCTGTGAGCCAAGGAGTTG
>JAZUBD010000334.1:0-3786 GCA_045638305.1 Lachnospiraceae bacterium | reverse complement strand
CGACCGATGATAAGGCAGAGCTTCTTGCAAAGTATCCGGATTTGGAGACGACTTGTGTATACGAGGTACGTTCGGCAACGAAGGACCATGTAAAGCAGAAGCTGGAGGATGCATTCGCAGCAATCGGTTATACCGAGGAAGAGTATGAGAAGGACCTTGCGATTTATGCGGCTGCAAACGAGGATGCCAACAAGGTATATAACCTTTCTATTCAGTATAGCTTAGACGGAGACGAACTCATTGTTGAGGTTCCGTTTGCAGATATGGATTTCGATATGGAGCGTCCGCTTACGGAGCTTACGGTTCTCCCGTACTTCGGTGCCGCATTTACGGATCAGACCGGTTTTATGTTTGTTCCGGAGGGCTCCGGTGCCATTATTAACTTCAACAACGGAAAAACCAATGTGAACAACTATTATGCACAGCTCTACGGATGGGATTACGGCTCAAAGCGTGATGTAGTCGTAGACGAGACGAGAGCGGCATTCCCGGTATTCGGTATTTCCCATGCCGACGGTTCCATGATCAGTATCATTGATGATTACAGTACCATCGCAACCATTCAGGCAGATGTTGCAAATAAGAAGCACAGTTACAATTTCGCATATGCAAGCTACGAAATCGTACACGGAAGTAAGATGGATATTTCTGCAAAGAACGATACCACGCTTATTGCTTACGAGAAGGAATTACCGGAAGGAAGTATTAAGCAGACTTATCGTTTCCTTGAGGGAACTACTTACTCCGATATGGCAAATGCTTACAGAGAGGATTTGCTTGAAAAGTACACCGGACTTGCAAAGAACGAAAATGCAAACCTTCCGGTTTCCGTAGAGTTAATCGGTGCGGTTGACCGAGTAAAGCAGGTGCTCGGTATGCCGGTAACCCTTCCGGAAGTATTAACCGGTTTTGAAGATGCCCAGACGATTTTGTCTGATTTGGCAGATGACGGATATTCCAATCTTTCTCTTCGTTATGTCGGCTGGATGAACGGTGGTATCGATCACTCCCTGCCGAAGGATATCGACATTACAAACGGTATGGGCGGTAAGAAGGGATTAGATGCACTGGTATCCAAGGCAGACAGCCTCGGAGTAGAGCTTTATCTGACCGGACGTGTACAGAATGTATACGACAGTGGTTTGACGGACGGTTTTATTAAGTCTCGTGATGTAGCAAAGTATCTCAGTCGTGAGGTGGTAGAGATTCCGGAGTTCTCCAAGATTTGGTTTGCCGATTTGAGCGAAACAAGAATGGAGCCGCATTTCTTACTCAGACCGACCGTTTGTGTAACCTTAATGCAGAGTCTTGCCGATTACGCAGGTAATTACGGTGTAGGTGTAGGCTTTGAAGATGTAGGATATCTCTTAAGCGGTGACTACAATCAGAAGAGACTGACCACCAGAGAAGCAGTTATGGATATGCAGACCGAAAAGCTTGCGGAAATCAAGGCAGCAGGTACTCCGATTGCAGTTCCGGCAGGTAACGAGTATGTACTTCCGTATGCGGATCTGGTAACGAATATGAACCTTGCCGGTAAAGAGTATGTTCTTTTTGACGCACAGGTTCCGTTCTATGAAATCGCAATGCACGGTCTTGTGGATTACACCGGCGGTGCAATCAACTTAAGCGGTGACCCGCTTGATGTTGTATTAAAGAGTGCAGAGACCGGTGCAGGACTCAACTTTACCTTCTATGCAGAAGAAGCCAGCCTGTTACAGGGTACCGAGTACATGGATTTCTTCGGTGCAAATTATGACGGCTGGAAGGGAATGGTAGATGGCTATGCACAGCGCTACGAGAAGGAAATGGCCGGTCTTAACAATAAGTATATTACGGAGCATCGTATTCTCGCCAATGGCGTTACGGCTACCGTATACGAAGACAACACCGTTGTTTATGTAAATACAACGACGTCCGCGTACACGGATGAGACGGTTACGATTCCGGCAAGAGACTATTTGGTAGAAAGGAGTGAGAAGTAAGTGGCAAAGAAAAGAAAACCAAGAAATCTGCGCAGACGAAATGCGATTACGGGATATTTGTTTATTTCTCCGTTTATCGTCGGATTTCTGTTATTCCTTGTAAAACCGATGTTTGAGTCCTTCCAAATGAGTCTCAGTAAGGTTATTATTGCTGCTTCCCAAAAGGAAGGCGGCACGGGCTTCATTATGGAGCGTATTACCACCTGGAAAGACTCCAACTACTACAGAGCATTCTTCTACGATCCGGATTATAAAAACCGTTTGGTAGATTCCCTTAAGAACATGGCGATTCAGGTGCCGGCGATTATCGTATTCAGCTTCTTTATCGCATTGCTTCTGAATCAGGAGTTTAAGGGCAGAGGCTTTGTAAGAGCAATCTTCTTCCTGCCGGTAATTCTCTCCTCCGGTGTTATTGTAGGTCTTGAGTACAACAACACCTTAATGTCCGGTATGAAGGACGTTATCGCAGAGTCCGGTGAGGGCTTCAGTATTACCGCTTCTTTAGAGACGATTTTACGTACCACGGGTATCGGCGGTAAGCTTCTTGACCCGGTATTCAGAATTATCGAAGGAGTGTATGATGTAGCACTTGCCTCCGGTATACAGATTGTTATCTTTATTTCCGGTTTACAGACCGTATCTACCAGTATGTATGAGGCTGCGAAGATTGAGGGCTGTACCGCATGGGAGAGTTTCTGGAAGATTACTTTCCCGCTTGTTAGTTCCATGATACTCGTAAACTTAGTTTACACTACGGTTGACTTCCTTATGAGAACAGATAATCAAGTCATGGACCTGATTACCCTGAAGGTAAATCCGCAAATGGAATACGGCTTAAGTGCTGCAATGGCATGGAGCTATTTCGCAATTGTTGCGGCTGTCCTGGGTATTCTGGCCGCCATCATTTCAAAGAAGGTGTACTATTATGAGTAAAAAAGTCAAAGTTCAAAACAGAGCGGATTTCTGGGAGAGAAACCGTAAGACCAACGGTTATCTTCTTAAGAAAAAAATCGGAGAAGTCGGATTTCGTGTAATTCGCGCAGTGCTACTGTTCGGCCTGTGTTTCCTGATTCTCCAGCCGTTAATTAACAAGCTTTCCGTCAGCCTTATGAAAGAGTCTGATTTGTATGATGCTACGGTAATTAATGTACCGCGTAACTTTACCTTAAGTAACTTTAAGATGGTAGATGAGTTAATCAACTACTGGAAGTGCTTATTTAACTCCGCATGGGTATCTCTGCTTTGTGCGGTGCTCCAGGTAACGGCAGCAACGCTCGTAGGTTACGGTTTTGCAAGATTTAAGTTCCCGCTTAAGAATTTCTGGTTCGGATGTGTACTGTTGTTAATTATCGTACCGCCGCAGACCATCATGAGCCCGTTGTACTTAAATTTCCGTTACTTTGATATTTTCGGTATCTTTAAGGCAATTACCGGAGATAGCCTAAACCTTCAGAGCTCCATGGCACCGTATCTGATGATGTGTGCGACCTGTATGGGTCTTAAGTGTGGTTTGTACATATTCATGCTTCGTCAGTATTTCCGCGGAGTGCCGAAGGAATTGGAAGAGGCAGCTTACGTAGACGGTTGCGGCAATCTTCAGACCTTTATCCGGATTATGCTTCCGGATGCGAAGTCCATGATTGTTTCCTGTTTCCTGTTTGCATATGTATGGCAGTGGACCGACTCTTTCTACTCTAAGATGTTCCTCGGTAAGGTTGAGCTGTTGCCGAAGGGCTTGGGAGCGATTGCAGGACGTATCGATGCTTACGTAAAGTCCAACGGTTTAGGTACCCAGGCAAGT
>JAZUBD010000333.1:0-4295 GCA_045638305.1 Lachnospiraceae bacterium | reverse complement strand
CGGTTTTGGTAGAACCGTTGGAGGAAGTGGTAGATGATTTAAGAGATGAATTAAAGAAGCGTCATGTCAATCGCCTGCGGGAAGGCAAGTGTACCATAGAACTGGGATTTGTGCTTTCCGATTTGACCACGAATTTCGAACGCGTGGCAGACCATTGTTCCAATATTGCGGCGTGTCTCATACAGACCGGGGAGCATGACTTTGAGATGCACAATTACATTCATAATCTGGAAAAGGGTGAGAATACACCGTTCCACAGAAGATATACGGAGTATCAGAAGCGGTATACGTTGTAAAAGAGATTTTCGAAAACGAGTTTTGAGAAAGAAAACAGGGAATGAAAAGAGGAGAGTATTCTCCTCTTTTTTTGTGTTTGCCATCCTTTGCTCTGTGTCAAAGGAAAAAAGTCGAGACAAAATCATCCGGGCTCCGGCATTTTCTTCTTTACTTCTTTTCAATTATTCGATATGATATCATTAGTAAACGAGATGCGACCGTTAGAAAGATAGTTTAAGATATATAAGGAGAAAGATATGTCAGCGATTTGGGGAGTGATTGATTTTTCGGAGAACGCAATTTCGGAAGACGTGCGCCGGGAGATGGAAACGGCTTATTGCGGTAAAAAAATAGATCGAATAGATACTGGTATGGAAGATGGAGTTTACCTTGGTTGTGGATTACAATATGTTACCAGGGAAGCGGAACTGGAGAAGTTTCCTTATACAGACGACAACGGAAATATTTTGGTTGCAGATGTGATTCTGGATAATCGCATGCACTGTCAAAACGTGTTCACAATGAGAAGTGACAAGAGTGAAGACGGAGTGGATGGAAGTATTCTGTTTGACGCGGTTTCGCAGGACTTCAATCGTGCATTGAATGAAATGCTGGGAGCGTATGTGTTTGCTTTGTATAATAAAAAAGAGAAAACAGTGCGTCTTGTCAGTGATGCGGTGGGGAATCGTTCGGTTTATTATTGTTATATTGACGGAAAGGTTTATTTTTCTTCACTGTTGGAGCCGTTACGTATATTGTGCAAATGTAGTAAGCGAAATGATATCTGGTATAAAAACTACTTTTCGCAAGACGATTTGCGGGTGGTTGCAGAAGCAAGAGAAACACCGTTCAAGGAAATTTATCGAGTTGAACCGGGAGAGGTGGTGACCGTATCTGCCGATGGGATTCAAAGAAATTCCTACTGGAACCCGTTTCGAATTTGTAAGGAAAAGCGTAACATAACGGATGAAGAGTGTAAGACATGGGTAAATAGCGTTATGAAGGAATGTGTAGAGTCCTATCTTCGTGACGGAACCGATATCGCTATTTTACTGAGCGGAGGTCTGGACTCAAATGCGGTAGCTGCGTATGCAGCGCCTAAATTAAAAGAGCAAGGAAGAAAATTATACTCTTTTACCTCCGTGCCCGATAAAAGAGCGTCTCGTATTCCAAAGAATAGTTATTATGTGGAGGATGAGACAGAATATATCGAAGAACTGGTCCGGTGGCATGATAATCTGGAACCGGAGTATATTGATGCTTCGGAAGGGGATTTGTTAAAGGAGAACCGATATTTGCAGGGGGTATACGAAATCCCGTTTAAAACGGTATTAAACATGCCTTGGATTTATCGTGCATATTCCATGGCGGCTGATAAGGGTTGCGGAATTCTGCTGTCCGGACAGTATGGAAATATTACGATTTCCTACGGAGATTTTGAATGTTTGTTTTTGACGTTACTAAAAAAAGGTCAGATAATCCTCTTGTGGAAAGAGGTAACAGCATACGCACAGCGTTACAGAAAAAGTCGCAAGTGGTTATTGAAAGAGTTGTGGAAGAATCGACATGGCGAAAGTTTTAAGAAAATGAAGTTATATATGTACGATAAAGTTGCGCTGCGTCAGGTAGGTGAAACCGAATTGAAGGCATCGCTAGCAACCGGTGTTATTCCGAGAGACCCCACAAGAGATAAAAGAGTAATCGAGATGATTTTGTCTTTGCCGCAGGAGCAGTTTGTGCGCATGGGACATGCACGAAGATTGGTTAGGGAATATATGAAGGACCTCATACCGGTAAAAATTGCCCAAGACGACTTTCATCGGGGAAGACAAGGAGTTGGTAGTAGGCGGCTGATGGAAGAACAAAGACAGTACATTTTCCGGGATATAGGTACACTTCTGAAACGAGGTGCGGGTAGCACAGAGATGGCTTCTGTTTGTGATTTTGCGATGTTAGCCGAACAATGCGAACAGATTTGCATTGGGAAAATGCCGGAGAATTCCTATGAAATGGTTAAATTGATTTATAGTGGTTTGACTTATGAATTTATGGAGAACAAGCATCATGAATAAGTATTTTTATAAGATATATGGATTGAAGGTAGTTTCCGAATTAGAAATTCCGGAAGCACAGGAGTATGCGTTTTCTGAGCCGGATGTGACGATCGAAACAGGTAGTATCCCTGACTTTTTAAAAGATAGTAAAGAAAAGGGGTATGGCACCTGGACAAACGGAACGGTCAATGCATGGTTTAATACACCGGGAGCCGCACAGTTTTACGTGGAAGGCGGAACCCGTATCCTGATAGAACCGGAAGAAGACGGAAACAAGGCATTGATGAATTCCATGATACTAAGTGCAGGGATGTGTTTGGTTTTATTGCAGCGAAACGAACCGGTACTTCATGGCAGTGCGATTGTAACGGGGAAAAAAGCGGCAGTTATCAGTGGGGAAAGCGGCGCCGGAAAATCTACGGTTACCATGGAGATATTGAAGGAGAAGGTTGGTTTTTTGGCGGATGATACGGTGCGGATTCAGATGCAGGACGGAGGCGTGTATGCACACCCTACGTATCCTCAACAAAAGGTGTGTCGGAATCATGTAGAAGAGTATGGGTTAGATATGAAGAACTTACGATACATTGATGAAGGACGGGATAAGTTTGCTCTGATGCGTCGGGAGTGTTATTTACCGGATGCTGTTGAGCTGGGAACCGTGGTGGTATTAAAGAAAAAAAGAAACATTGACCGGGTAGTGGTAAAAAAACTGGTTGGGAAGGAAGCATTGGAATTATTGCTGGATAATTTGTACCTTTCGAACACTTATAAGGAGAATGTCGGCATATCGTTTGAGTTACTGCAACAAATGATTTGCATAGCCAACAAGGCAGAGATATACGAGATATATCGACCCGCAGAGGGGAATAGCCTAGGACAAGTGCTGGAAGAGATAAAAAAAATCTTACAAAAATGATAGAAATGATGCAAGATGAAAAAAAACGTGTATAATAGCCAACGTAGATAAAATTAATCAATAGGAGGTAGAATGATGAAGACTTGGAATGCACCTGCAATTGAAGCATTAAATATTAAGGGTACCCAGTATGATCCGAACGGCGGAGAGAAGGAAGATGGTCAGTACATTTCTTATGATAACAAGTATACAATTCCTACATATGGTCCGTCTACCGGTAATTCCGGAACGCCTAGCGTAGATGTACAGTAGTACGAAATAAAGTAAGTTGTAAAACAGCTTCGAGGGAGTCCTCGGAGCTGTTTTTTTACTTGATGGTTGCATTCTTTCACTTCTTCGTGTAAAATTATTTTTTGGATAGCAGTCTATCCGAAAGGAGAAAACAAATGAGTAAGATTCGGATTATGGCGGACAGTACATGTGATTTGTCGCCGGAATTGATAGAAAAGTACGGGATTTCCATACTTCCGTTAAATATTGTAATGGATGATACGTCGTATCTGGACGGTGTGGAAACTACCCCGGATAAGATTTATGAATGGGCGGACGCAAACCGCACTACGCCGAAGACTTCGGCACCGGGCATTGAGGCTGCTGTGGAGTTTTTGCGCCCGGCAGTAGAAGCAGGAGATGAGGTTTGCTATCTGGGGATCAGCGAGCAGATGAGTGCTACTTGTCAGGTGCTTCGTCTGGCGGCAGAGGAGTTAGAGTATACGGAGCATGTATGCGTGGTGGATTCCATGAACCTTTCCACTGGTATCGGTCTACAGGTGCTTACGGCGGCGGAAACGGCGCAGGGCGGTTGTAGCCTTGTGGAGTTGGAAACGTTCTTAAAGGAGTACAGAGAGCGGGTACGGGCCAGTTTTGTGGTAGATACGCTTACCTATTTACAAAGAGGAGGACGTTGCAGTGCGGTAACGGCCTTAATGGGAAATGCATTGAAGTTAAAGCCGCGTATCGCGGTGGCGGACGGTAAGATGGGGGTTTCCAAAAAGTACCGCGGCAATCGGAAGAAGACGGTAATGGACTATGTGAAAGACATGGAA
>JAZUBD010000332.1:0-2546 GCA_045638305.1 Lachnospiraceae bacterium | reverse complement strand
AAGGCGTCGGATCCTCACGCCACGGTAATATCCGCCTGTTAAACTCGTACCAATGCAACAGATACGGTACGGTCTCCGCATACATCGTTCTTACTTCGTTCTGCTCGTTCAAACTTCTGCTCCTACTACTTTGCTTCTCCGTAATCTACAAAGCTGATATTTAAATCTACGTTTTCCTCGATTCCCGGTACCGTTGCACCGTCAAGATACTGCCACATGGTGTACTGATACGGGTAATCGGATATTGCTCCCTCGGAGCTGTACCACACGTCATACTCTGCAAGCTTTGTCATATCAAGCTTCAGCGCCGCATAACGGGAATCCGCATACAACACCGGCGTATATCCCGCTGCTGCGATTTCCTTCATGAAAGCTTCCACACATGCGGTACGCTTCTCTGCAGAAAGATCGGTAGCCCGGGTTTTTGCTGCGCCTGCAGCCTCTACCACATTCACCGCTACCGGCCAGGTGATATCATAGTCCGCAATGTTTTTCAGTACGTACTGTGCCTCTTCCTTTGCCTCATCCACGGTAGTTGCTCTGGAGGTAAAGGATACGCCTACTTCCACGCCGGCGTTCAGTGCATTCTTTACGTTCTTCGCGTAATTCGGGTCGGTCTGACACTTCCCGTTGTCTGCGTCACCGCGTACACCGAGACGAATCATTGCATATTCCACACCGGATGCCGCAACACTGTCCCAATTGATGGTGCCGTGGTCGCCGGATACATCAATACCCTTTACGGAAACGGTCTTACCATCAAGAATATAGCGCATCTCACCGTTTTTCTCGGTCAGGAAGGAATCCTTATCGTACTCATTGCGCTTAAGTCCGTCCAGAAGCGGAACGAGAAGCTGCTCGCCGTTATCGCCCTGCACTTCAATCTTTTCGCCCTGAGCTCCCTTAAAATCGGTAGCCGAAAATACGGTCTTTCCGTCACTCTTGCCCCACTCTTCGCCGGCATATGCATAGAATCCGAACTTCTCTACCGTATAGACACGGTCGGTGTAATTCAGTTCGCCGATCATCTTGCCGAGATAAGCATCCGCGGATACTACATAGGCCTCGAAACGGATACCTTCCTCATTGAGGGTATAATCAAAATCAGCCAGTCCTACACGGTAACCGTCCGGAAGAACGGCGCCTGCCTTCTTCGGTACCGCAAAGGCATAGGTAACATCCTCTGCCTTAAGGTCCACACGGATACAGTCCGCTTCCTCACGATATACATCCACACTTAATACGGACGCTGCGGTCTCTGCATTGAGAATTACCGTACATTCCTCCAAGGTGTCCGCATTCAGCACATGCAGCTTATTCACATCTCCCTTGTAGAAGAATGCGTACTGCTCTACGCCGGAAGAATTGAACTGTCCCGCGCGCGGGCAAAGCTCCGTCGGATTCGCAAAGGAGTACTCCCAGAAGTACAATGCCTTTTCCGTTGCTGTTTCCAGATATACGTGCTTACTGTCATTTTCCGCAATTTCGTTCAAATAATACGTCTTTACGCCGTTTCCTTCAATGCAGATATACTGCTTTCCGTTCAGGCGTGCCACCGAAGCCTGATAGCCCTGCGGCCATACGGTGCTGCTTGCAAAAGCTTCCGCATCCTCGGTCACATAGGTAACGCCGTCCGTCTCCTTAAATACCGGAATACCTTCGCCGTTTCCCTTTACCTTTAACATCTCGGCTACACCCGGTAACTTCTCTGCCAGGAACGTATCCACTGCATCCTTACCCTTAAAGAAGCCCTTGGAAATCGGTGTTGCAAATACATACAATGCTATAACAGCCGCAAGTACAAGGAGGATACCGAAAATCACCTTGCCTGCCTTGAACTCATGATAGGTACGGGACTTCATTCTCTTCTTCGTAGCCTTTTTCGTTACCTTACCGGCCTTTGCCTGTCTTGCCAGACCCTCTGCCTTTGCCGCATTTGCATCTTCAATCTCGGCCTGGGCTCTTGCCAGAGCAGCCTCTGCCTCTGCTCTCTCCTGTGCCACCTTGGCTGCCTGCAGTGCGGCCTCTTCTTCTCTTAATTTTGCTTCCGCCAGTTCCGCTGCGCGTTCTGCGTCTGCCACCTTTTGCGCTGCAATGCGCTTAGCTTCATCTACGATTTGTCTCTCCTCCTCTTCTTCAGCTTCCAGACGAAGTCGCTCTGCTTCCTCCGCCTCCAAGCGTGCTTTCTCTTCTTCCTCTATGCGACGACGTTCTGCTTCCTCTGCCTCACGGCGCAGACGCTCCTCCTCTTCACGGCGAAGGCGTTCTTCTTCCTCCTTGCGGAGACGCTCCATCTCTGCAGCCAACGCTGCTTCCGCTGCCAGGCGGGCCGCTTCTTCTTCCTCACGGCGCTTCCGCTCTTCTTCTTCCTCACGGCGCAAACGCTCTTCCTCTTCCAAACGCAGGCGTTCCGCTTCCTCGGCCTCGCGACGTAAGCGTTCTTCCTCTTCGCGGCGCAGGCGCTCTTCTTCCTCCTTACGGAGACGTTCTGCCTCCTCTGCCTCACGACGTAAACGTTCTTCCTCTTCACGGCGAAGGCGTTCTTC
>JAZUBD010000331.1:0-1563 GCA_045638305.1 Lachnospiraceae bacterium | reverse complement strand
CCAAATGCTGTGCGGTCTGTGTTGCTTTACTGCTGCCGGCGGTCATACCCATGGCCCAACAGTCGCCACTCATCGGCATAAAATAGGCAAATTCATTCAGACAATGTTCAAAGACGGACCAGGTGGTGACGCCGCCCATGGAGAAACCGCCGAAGGCGCGGTGGGTTCTGGAGGCTTCCAACCCTTCCGGAGTCACATCCTCCGCGTGGGTGTTGTAAGTGGTTTCCAGTACAGGAACCACATCGTTCATCAATTCGAGATGGAAGTCCAGACAGTTTCTTGTGGCATCGTTGCTGTATTCGGTATAGTAGGATACGGCGCAGACAATCATCGGCTCGATTTCACCGGTATATATCATGTGGTCCAGCATACGGGTAAACTTGCTCTTTAGGCCTTCGCCGCCTAAAAACCACTTCGGAGAGTCACCGCCGCCGTGCATCAGATACAGCACATTGTATTTGGTCTCGGTATCGTTGGCATCATAGGAGGCCGGTAAATAAACCAGTGCGGACTTCTGATATACTTTGCCGTTATCAACCTTATGATTTCTCGTTTCGTAGGTAAAGTTAATGACGGAACCCTGCGGTGCGTCGTTGTTATATAAATAGTTCGGCATGGCCTTTGTCGGCGCATTGTCCGTGTAGGTACGGGCTCTGTCGTAAGTGAACAATGCTGGCGTCGGTGTCACCGGAGCTTTGGTCGGTGTCGGGGTTACTGTCGGAACCGGTGTGGAAGTCGGCCGCTTGGTCGGCGTCGGGCGCGGTGTTTTGGTCGGGCGCGGAGTGGCGGTCGGTTCCGGAGTAGCCGTGGCATCCGTATCGTCCGCAGCTTCCACGGTAGCGGTCGGTGCCGGTGTGTTTTGCGTGTTGTCAACGGCTGGTTCTGCCGGTTTGCTACTGCAGCCCGCCAGTGTCAGTGCGGCAGCCATAAGTAAAAAGAAAAAAGATTTCTTCATAGGAGTCTCCTTTGGTCTTAAATTGCATCCGGAGGGCGGAATGCCGTCCGAAAGCGTCTTCCGGTAATATCTTATCTTATTTTTCTGCAGAGCGCAATGTGATTTCAAAAATTAATTCAGAAAACGAAAAGGAGAGACGATATATAGAAGGGAAAAAGGATTTTCTTTTCTATCAAAATGTGGTATGCTAAAGAAAAACATTCTATAGGAAATTATACAGAAGTGAGGGTTTTATTATGGCAAATAACAGACCGAGAGCCAGACAAAAATATGTGACAGGAGGCAGCAAGGGCGTAAAGCGTCGCGGCAGCGGCCTTGGGACGGGACCGGTAGGCGGAAGCAGACCGAGCAGTACCGGAAGCGGCGGTAGCGGCGGTTATTCGGGCAGAGGGACACGTTCCTCCGGCGGAAAAGGTTCCATGCTGTATATTATTATTGCGATAGTCATATTGCTTTTAGGTGGCGGAGGCGGTCTTGCGGGACTGCTTGGCGGCGGCTCCGGCTCAGGGGATTCCTCGGGGGGCTCTTCCGTGTTAGGTGATTTAAGCAGCTTGGGAAATCTCGGCTCTTTACTGGGCGGATTAAACAGCGGTACCACCAGTACCGGC
>JAZUBD010000330.1:0-5642 GCA_045638305.1 Lachnospiraceae bacterium | reverse complement strand
CTCATTTATGATAATGAGCTTCAGGATACCCATTCCGGCGGTTCGGGCTGCGGATGCAGTGCGTCCACTCTGGCAGGTTATTTGTTGGATAAATTGTATGAGGGCGAATGGAACCGGATTTTGTTTGTGCCGACGGGAGCTTTGCTTTCTCCGGTCAGTGCCAACGAAGGCAGCAACATTCCGGGAATTGCTCATGCCATTGTTTTGGAAAGGAAACAGGAGGTGCGGTAAAATGGAATATGTGCTTGCATTTGCGGTGGGCGGAGGTATCTGTGCCCTGGTACAGATTTTGATGGATCAGACGAAACTACAGCCGGGGCGGATTATGGTGCTTTTGGTATGCACAGGTGCGGTACTCAGTGCTGTGGGATTGTACGGACCTTTTAAGGAATGGGCGGGTGCCGGGGCGTCGGTTCCGTTAACCGGTTTCGGGCATACGTTGTTTGAGGGGGTAAAGAAAGCGGTAGACGAGTCGGGGTTCCTTGGTATATTTAAAGGCGGCTTTGCTTCCTCTGCGGTAGGAATCAGCGCCGCACTTGTATTCGGATATTTGGCGGCCCACGTATTTAAATCTCAAATGAAGGATTCGTGAAAAATTGGTGAACAGGGCATTTTAACGGTGTTTTACTTGCCTTTTTCACTGCGTCGTGGTATACTATAAAGCGTGTTTTCCGATGTTGCGGGAGGCACGCTGTTTTTTTCTGGTTTCGCAGGATTGCGGGAGTTTATGGAAAATGAATGTATTTTTAGAAAAGAGGAAGATAAGTATGAAAAAGAAGATGTTAGTTGCTGCTGTTTGTGTAGCAATGAGTATGGCACTTTGTGCATGTAACACTACGAATCCGGCGGGAGGAAAGAACCCGACCCAGGCGCCGGCGGATGTGACGTTGCCGGCGACGAGTACTCCGGGACCGACCGCAACACCGACAGAGATGGATCAGGCTTATGCGGCATTTCCGATTACAAATTACGATGACTATGTGGCAACTACCGTGTTACCGGAAGGGTATATGGGCTTTGAGGTAGAGAAGATTACGGAGACGGATGTAGATATTTATGTCCAGGAGGTATTGGAAAATAACAAGGTCAGAGAGTTAAAGGACGGACCGTTAGAGATGGGCGATATTGCCATCATCGATTATGTGGGATACTTAGACGGTGTGGCTTTTGAAGGCGGTTCCGAAGCGAGTAAGGAGTTGGAACTGGGCTCCGGTGAGTTTATGGAGGGATTTGAAGAAGGTCTGGTCGGTGCGAAAAAGGGAGATGCTTTGAGCCTGAATTTGAAGTTCCCGGATGATTACTGGAGCGAAGAAATGGCAGGTAAGGAGGTTGTGTTTGAGGTAAAGATTCATTCTTCCGCTGCACAGGTACTGCCGGAGTTTACGGATGAGTTTGTAACGAAGATTACTTCCGGAGCATATACCACCACCGAGGATTTCCGTTTGTATGCCAAGGGCTTTTTGACCGAGGAGAGAAAGTACAACGGGATTATGGATTATCTGGTGGGGAATGCCGAATTCGGTAAATTGAATGAGGACTATATTTCTGCAGCCTTTGATTTGGAAAAGCAGTATTATGCCTATATGTATGGATTTACGAGCGTAGAAGAGTTTGAAACGGTATTCGGTGAAGAAGCAAGTGAAGTGTTATGGACCATGGTAGAGAAGCAGATTCGCCGTTACGAGCAGGACAGAATCGTATTGTATTGTGTGGCAAAGGCCGAGAACATCGAACTGTCCGAGACGGAGTATAACGAAGCGGTAGCGGAATACGCGGCAAGCAACAACATGACGCTGGAACAGTTATACGAGGTACAGGACGAAGCAACTCTTCGCCAGTCCATGTTGATGGAAAAGGCACTGGAACATATGCTTGTGAATATTGTCGAAGTTGAGAAGGAGGCAGAGTAATGAATTTAAAGGGACGTTCGTTTTTAAAATTATTGGATTATACGCCGGAGGAGATTTTGTATCTGGTGGATTTGGCTGCAGAGTTAAAGGAAAAGAAAAAGAAGGGTATTTTGACCAAGGATTACCATGCAGGAAAGAATGTGGCTTTGATTTTCGAAAAGACCAGTACCAGAACCCGTTGCTCCTTTGAGGTGGCTGCATATGATCTGGGTATGGGTTGTACCTATCTGGATCCGGCCGGTTCCCAGATCGGTAAGAAGGAGAGCATTGCAGATACTGCACGTGTTCTCGGAAGTATGTATGAGGGTATCGAATACCGCGGCTACGGCCAGGAGATTGTGGAAGAGCTGGCAAAGTATGCCGGTGTTCCGGTATGGAACGGTTTGACCAACGAGTTCCACCCGACCCAGATGTTGGCGGATGTGCTTACCATTAAGGAGAAGCTCGGAAGAATTAAGGGCGTGAAGCTGACTTACATGGGCGATGCCCGTTACAATATGGCAAATTCCCTGATGGTAGTGTGTGCAAAGCTCGGTATGCATTTTACCGCATGTACCTCCGCGAAGTATTTTCCGGATAAGGCGCTGGTTGCGCAGTGTGAGGAAATTGCGGCACAGACCGGTGCTACCATTACCTTGACCGAGGATGTGACGGAAGGTACCAAGGGTGCGGATGTTGTGTATACCGATGTCTGGGTATCCATGGGTGAACCGGACAGCGTTTGGACAGAGCGCATCAAGGAGCTTTCTCCGTATCAGGTAAACAAAGCAGCGATGGACAATGCGGGACCGCAGGCAATCTTTATGCACTGTCTGCCGGCATTCCATGACTTAAAGACTACCATCGGTAAGGAAATCAGTGCGAAGTTCGGTATTTCTGAGATGGAAGTGACGGATGAGGTGTTTGAGTCTGCGCAGTCCGTGGTATTTGAGGAAGCGGAGAACCGTATGCACACCATTAAGGCGGTTATGCTTGCGACTCTCGGAGAACCGGAGAAGTAGGAACATCGGGTTTTCTAAGAAATCTAATCATTTTCTAATTTGATTTTTGACCAAACCTCTTGTATGATAGAGACAGAGATAAAAATCCTATAAAGAGAGGTAATGGATATGAAGAAAAATAATACGGTCGGTATTATCCTGGGATTGCTCTTTTTAGTAATCGGTGGGGGATATTTGGCAGAGGCACTGGGCTTCATTGATGATTTTACGATTTTCTTTGACGGTTGGTGGACGTTGTTTATTATTGTACCGTGCTTTTGCAACTTGTTCCGTAAGGACGGAGCGAAGGTAGGAAACTTAATCGGTATCGCAATCGGATTGTTCCTTCTTTTGATGGCGCAGGATGTGCTTAGTGGCGAAAAGCTGTGGGCACTGTTGATTGCAGCGGTTTGTGTACTCATCGGTGTGAATCTGATTTTTCCGAAGAAGGCAGGAAGGACGGAGTGCGAAGACACTACAGAGGACCGGTTTGACCGGAGAGAGTCCGGAAACGGACAGCAGAGAGCCTCCGAGACGGTGGAGTATGTTACGGATGCCGAGGTGGTAGAGGGCGCAGTATATCGGGAAATCCCGGAGGAGAACGGCGAGACGGCAGAGAGGGTTGAGGAAAATGCCCAGACCTACGAGAACGTGGGAGATACGGATAAAATTGTATGCTCTGCGGTGTTTTCGGGACGGGATATCCGGGTGGACAATTCCTACTTTAACGGAGCGGATTTGTCCGCGTTATTCGGCGGAATTGACATGAATTTGAAAAATGCGTTGATAAGAAACAATGTTACCATTGATGTCAAGGCGGTGTTCGGCGGAATCGACATTATTATGCCGGCTGATGTCAGAGTGGTAATGGACGTTACACCGATTTTGGGCGGTGTGGAAAACGGTACCAGGGCGCCGCTGGGAGCAGATGAAAATACACCGACGGTATTTATCAGAGGAACCTGTCTGTTCGGCGGTTTGGAAGTAAAGTAAATCGGAGGCTTTTATGTACGAGGGACGTGTGGTGCTGTGTGTCAGCAATGCCTATGAGCAGAAGTATTATTTAAACGAAGACTTCGAAGGTCTTCCGAAGACCATAAAGGACGAACTGAAGATTATGTGCGTTCTTTATACGGAGGATGTGGGCGGTATCCTTTCTCTTGTGTTTGAGGAGGACGGAACGCTGGTATTTGAGGTGAATTCGGATGAAGGCGATTTGTTGTACGATGAAATCGGCAGTGTCCTTTTGATCAAGAAGCTGCAGGAGGATAAGAAGGAACTGTTGGAGTCTTTGGAGTTGTATTTTAAGGTGTTTTTTCTGGGAGAGGACCCGGGAAAACTGATTGTTCCGGGATATTAAGGGAAATGGTGCGAGGGATAACCGATGTTATTCCTCGCTCTTGTGTATGTGTAGGGCTTCTGCGCGGAGTGTGGGAGTGTCTGACGGGAAACGGAAAGGAGTATAGGTATGTTACTTGCCATTGATGTGGGAAATACGAATTTTACATGCGGTATATTTGATGGAGAAACGTTGGTGACCACCTTTCGTATGACAACCAAGGAGAAACGTACTTCGGATGAGTACGGCTTGATGTTTTGCGGTTTGGTGGAAAACCGCGGGATAAAGAAGGAACAGATTACGGATGTGATTATTGCGTCGGTAGTGCCGGATGTGATGCACTCCCTGACCAATTCCGTATTAAAATATTTTGATTGCAAGCCGATGATTGTGGGGGCGGGGACAAAGACCGGTCTTCGGATCGTGACGGCCAATCCGAAGGAAATCGGTGCGGACCGCGTGGTGGATGCGGTGGCAGGCTATGAACTGTACGGTGGACCGATACTTGTCATCGATTACGGTACGGCAACCACCTATGACCTGGTGAACGCGGAGGGAGAGTTTGTGTCCGGTGTGACGAGCCCGGGCATTGCGATCTCTGCCAATGCCCTTTGGAACGAGGCGGCAAAGCTTCCGAAGATTGAGATTAAAAAGCCGGAGTCCATTCTGGCCAAGGAGACCATCACCAGTATGCAGGCAGGCCTTGTGTACGGGACCATCGGTCAGACGGAATATATCGTAAAGAAAATGATCGAAGAATCCGGTTATCAGAATGTAAAAGTAGTGGCAACCGGCGGCCTCGGGCGTATTATAGCAGAGGAGACCGCGTGCATTGATGCGTATGACCCGATGCTTACCATGAAGGGCTTGTATTTGATATGGCGTCGCAACAAAGGACAGGGGAAGTAACATGGAGAGAAGTTTACAAATCGGCAATGTAAAAGTGAACGGCATACTGGCCTTAGGGCCGATGGCAGGTGTAACGGACCTGCCTTTTCGTTGTCTTTGTAAGGAACAGGGTGCGAGTCTGATTTACACCGAGATGGTCAGTGCGAAAGGAATTCTGTATAACAATAAAAATACAAAAATTATGCTGGAGACCGCAGAGAGCGAGCGCCCGGTAGCGCTGCAGCTGTTTGGTGAGGATGCCCGGATTATGAGTGAGGTGGCAAAGAGGATCGAGGAGCTGCCCTTTGATATTCTGGATATCAATATGGGGTGTCCGGTGCCGAAAGTGGTCAATAACGGAGAAGGATCTGCACTTATGAAGGACCCGGCAAAGGCAGGACGGATTATTGAGGCAATCGCAAAGGCAATCAAGAAGCCGGTGACGGTAAAGATTCGGAAAGGCTTCGGAAAAGAGGATGCCAATGCTCCGGAGATGGCGCGGATTGCGGAGGAGAGCGGTGCGGC
>JAZUBD010000329.1:0-1665 GCA_045638305.1 Lachnospiraceae bacterium | reverse complement strand
CACAGCACCAGACTTTGGAATCGCTCTACCACCTGCTCGTAAATCGGCCGTCGGTCCGTGTAATCAATAATAATCATACCTGCATCTCCTCCTTTCCTTCGGTCTTATTCTCACATTTTGTCAGCTTTTCAACTGTACTAGTATACTTAATACAGTTTAACTATAGCACGGCGCAGGTCCTCTGTCAATGATTTCCTGCGCCGAAAAGTTTTAACATTTTCTTAAGGAGTATCCGTCACCATCTGTACCACCTGGGAATACATGGTCTGAAAGCGGATGGAAAACAGCTTTGCATCGTACTCACACGGTCCGTACATCGGGTCTGTTCCGTACAAAACACCCTTCTCCGCATCGTACCCCGTCAGTACAACACAATGCTCGTAATTCTGCCAGTACAGCTCCTCTCCGTCTACCTCCCATATCTGGGCAATGTACGGCGCCTCCAGATTCATGGTAGTCCAAGCCAATACCGGAGCCTTTTCTATCATGGCAAGCAATTCGGAAAAGGAAACATTCTCTTTTGCAATGGCGATTAATTTACCTGTCTGTCCGACATTTTCCGTTTCCTGTGTGTTTCCACCGTTTGCAGCACTCGCCGTTCCTTCCTTCAAATATCGGTTGGCGGTATCCGCAATGACCGGTGCGAAGCATCCTGCGGATGCCTTCGTTTTCCTCGGGTCGCCTACAAACGCTTTTCGAAAGTCCGTCTGTCCCCAGACGCCCTTCGGAAGCCACACATCTGCCAGTTCGCATTTATCTGCGGAAATACCGTAGTAGGAAAGTAATATGGCCAGGCCCGTCACCTCACAGCCGTGAGGAAGCTCCGGATTTTGCAAAATCGTATCTACTTCATGGAACACCTTTTGTCGTTCCAGGGATGCAAATACCGTTTCTTGTTCCGCCTGTTGTAAGGATACCATGGCATAACGGTTCCCTTGACTACAGTAGTAGAACTCTTCGTCCGCTACCACGTACCAGCCGTCCTCCAGTACCGCCAAAAGGCGAAATTCTTCTCCCGCCATCGTCCGGCCGCATACAGTGGCATCCTTGCGGGGAGCTTCGTACAACTGCGTTTCTCCCTGTGCATACAACGTCACATCTCCGGAAAGCTTCTTCGCCGTACTCCACCAATCCTCGGAACCGTCCACCGGACTGGCGGTCAATGCTTCCCGAAGCGGGTCAATCTCTTCGTCCCTCTCCCATTGTGTTGTCGTATTTCCGCCCTCATTCTCGGAGTCTTCCGGCAGAGCATCCTGCCCCGTTCCTGCAAACCAATTCTCATATACTTCCCCATCGGACGGTCCGAAATAGTGCACCGTTTTCTCTCCCGCCGTCTCGGCACGTTTCGCGTCCTCCCGGTCCTCTTTCCACTCTGTATACCGAGCCTTCCATTCCGCAAAGGTTCCGTTTTTGGAAAGAAACGCCGTTGTCAGAATCAAGAAAACAGCCACCGTTACTACCAAAAATATCCAAAGAAATACCGGAAGGATGCCGCCTTTTCTTTTTTCTTTCGAAATCATACTCCTGACGACCTCCTCCCGGTATTCTTCTTTTACACTAAATTATGTTTTCCCTCTTAGAATTTCACTTCTCTCGGTGCCCCGCCAAAGCTTGCAAAGGTTGCCGTAGCATCCTTAAAATATAACACCTGGGTATTTCCGTCAT
>JAZUBD010000328.1:0-4836 GCA_045638305.1 Lachnospiraceae bacterium | reverse complement strand
GAGTTTGTAGATTCGATACTAAGCAGTAGTTATCCAATGGATATTCATTATCCGGATCGGAAGGGAGTCGTTATGCGTTATCTGAACGGAACGGAAAAGATAATGACTCGTGAGAAAACGACAATGGGGACGTGGAAAGAGTATACCGATACTTATCCGCGATGCTGGCATGCTCCGTATAGAATGCTCTTGTTACGTGAATACGAGAATGTCATTTTGGCCGGAAGAATGATACAGTGTGAACATGGTGCATATTCGGCGGTACGAGTGAGGATCAATCTTAACCAAATCGGAGAAGCTGCCGGTGTAGGAGCTGCACTGGCCGTAAAAAATCAGTGTGATGTAAAGAGCATAGATATTGTTCAATTACAGAAAGAGTTAAAACAGGGTGCATTCCTTAAAGTATGATTTTGAGGAGGAATTCGTATGAAATATGTTTTATATGGCTTTGGAGGATCATACAATCATGGCGGAGAAGCGATTATTCAGACTACCTGTGAGATGATTCGGGCGGTAGATAAAAATGCCGAAATTGTTCTGACGACTCATTTTATTGAGCAGGATAAGGAGTTCAATCTTCCGGTGGATAAATATTGTGTAAGATCAGCAGAAGCACTGAAAAAAGAAAAAGAAGATGGTAATAAGAATAGGTTTACAGAGCAAGTCTATAGAGAAGTACTGGATGAAATTGCGGAAGATACAATTGTAATGTCAGTGGGGGGCGATAACTATTGTTATAGTAACTGGGAAAAATGGATGGTTATTCATGATTATGCCAGGAAAAAGGGCGCAATAACGATTTTTTGGAGTTGCTCCATTGAACCGGGAATGGTTTCGGAACAAATGCGAAATCATTTAATGACGTTTGATGTTATTATTGCCCGAGAATCGCAAACTTATAATAAGTTAATACAAGTTGGGTTAAAAAATGTAAGAAAGTGCTTTGATGTAGCGTTTGTGTTAAAATCGAAGGAAATTAATTATCCGAATGGATTTGAAGAGAACAATATGGTTGCTGTAAATCTAAGTCCGTTGGTGCTGAGGAGAGAAAAAACGGAAGGTGTGATTTTGCGAAATATAGTTCAATGTATTAAAGGAATTTTGGAACAAACAAAACTCAAGATACTTCTTATTCCTCATGTGTTGATGTCGGTTGATAATGACGTTGAGGCATTAAAGGAGATTAAGTCCTATTTCCAAAATGAAGACAGAGTGATTTTGTTTTCCGAGAATCGTTCTGCCGGTGAGTATAAATACTTAATTTCCAAGTGTAGATTTGGCATTTTTGCAAGGACACATGCCTCGATTGCTGCGTATTCCGGTATGATTCCTTCTATTGTGCTGGGTTATTCGGTGAAGTCACTCGGAATAGCCGGTGATTTGGGCATGGAGGATTATGTTTTACCGATAGAACAATTAGAAGAAGGCCAGTTAAGCACTTGTTTTTTTAGAATGATGGACGATGAACGAAATGTGAAAGATAAGCTGGTTCGACAGAAGGCGGATATGGTGAACGGAGCCTTGGCTTGCAGAGATGCTTTAGAAGATTTGTTACAGAAGAAACATAATTAGAATGACTTTATGGGACATTTATGTGGAGGAATACAGAAGTATGTACGCGAGACGATGTGAAGAAATAGCAAGGATTCAAAACAATCACGACATGTTTTTGGCTGTAGATGAATTTTTTGAGGTGGCAGAGAATGATACATTGTACGTTTTTGAAGGCAATGTTTTGTTCGGAATTATTACGCGTATTGACTACAATAAGAACAGAGAAAATGGGAAACTGATAAATACAGAATTTAAACGCCTTTTGTTACAGGGAAATAAAACAGAAGAGGTGGTAACTCGGGAGGCAGAGGAGCTCTTTTCTTTGTATAAGAATGTTGGAGAATTACCGGTAGTGAATGAGGCGGGGGGGCTGCAATATGTCTTAAAAAGAGAAGGAGAGCCTTCGGATGTATTTCCGTACCGTTTTTGTGAGTTGTATGGCGGCAATGAAAGACTTGCAAAGTATATTTCTGAATTGGGAGAAGGGAGAAAAAAGATATCAACGGATTCTCCGGAAATTCTGCGTGATTATTTGAGAAATTATATGGATGAGGATGAATATGAAATATGTTTCACTCAATGTGAGGCTCCATATAATGCAGAAAAAATTGTTGAGGAATATGAACTTGAAGTTTTTAGTGAGCGCGTGAAGGAGAATGCTTCGAATTTTTTCTTTATGAGGCTTCCGTATGCAGAAGAATTAACTACATTACAGGAGGAAGAATTGGAAAGATGTGGGAAGGCAGAAAAAAAGACAATGCAGTTCTACTTGCAGAACTATAGTTATGACGAAGAAATTCAGAAATTAGCATATTGTGTTTTGGGGAGTGATGCAAATCAAGAATTTATTGATGCACAAAAAGTTGTAGCAAGTTTCGTTGTGAGGGAGGGATTGTGCTACAATACAGATAAGAAAAGTAAGTATGTCAATGTAGTAAACGGGAGAAGAGTAACGACAGATGTTCCACTGAGCCCTGACGGAGAAGTATATCTGTTTGGTCCGTGTACGATGTTTGGCGTCATAGTCGAGGATAAATATACAATTTCGAGCTGTTTGCAAAGAGTATTAAACGGTAAAAAAATAAACAGGGAAGTTGTGAATGAGGGAATGGTCGGGGCACCATTAATAGAGGAAATACGTAAATTCAATAGAACAAGTTATCGTGAGGATTCTGTTTTTGTGTTTATGGTCAGACCGGGAGCAGAAGAAGACGGAATGAAGAAATATCTTCCGGATTTTCCGATATATTCTTTAAAGGAATGTTTTGATTCTTTTGAATTTCATAATTATTTTTTTGACATCCCAAAACATTGTAATAAAATGGCCTGTGAAAAAATTGCAGAATATGTGATGGCTCATATAGAAGATATATTAAATATGGCGGTTGTTCAGGGAAGAAACATATCTACTTCTGCAATAGCTTCAAAAAGCAACGTTTTCCAAAAAGAACTCGTTGGTTTTCAGGAAGAACTTCAAGGGTATTGCCGCGAGGGAAAGAATGGTGCTATTGTTATGAATTGTAATCCGTTTACAAACGGACATCTGTATTTGATTGAACAAGCATCAAGGCTCGTAGATAATTTATATATCTTTGTTGTTTCTGAGAATAAGTCGGTATTTTCATTTGAGGATAGAATACGTTTGGTGAAAGAAGGGATAAAAGGACAGGTAAGTAATGCCATTGTAATTCCGAGCGGGAGGTTCATTTTATCATCCGATACATTTCCAGAGTATTTTACAAAGGAGTTGGCTACGGAAGATGTGTTCGTGGATACATCATTTGATATAGAGCTTTTTTCAAAGTACATTGCGTCGGTTTTAAATATTAAGGTGCGTTTTGTCGGAGAGGAACCGAAGGATATTGTTACAAGACAGTATAATCGTGATATGAAAAGAATACTTCCGCAGTATGGTATTGAGTGCATTTGTATGGAGAGAAAAAAGGTTGATGATGGGGAGTGGATTTCGGCCTCAGATGTTAGGAGGTTTTGGATGGAAGGAAATAAGGAAGAAGTTAGGAGACGAGTTCCGGAGAGTACATACGATTATCTGTTCAAATAATGAGGGACGAGTAGAACGGGAGGCCTGGGACCTACGTCCTAAAATTTTCTGAAAAAAGTTTTAAATACACTCTAAAGTTTTTTCTCGGCACTGTCGATATAGTTAGTGTAAGGACAAAGACATTGTCCGCACGGAGAGTCAGTGACATCTCCGGAGGCAGAAGTTCAATCCTAGGTGAACAGGCTGCCGAAACAAAACCCAATTAAACAAAAGTGACCCGAAAGGATTCGGGGGACTTCATCCCTCATAGCGAGTGGATGGAACCATTATAAGGAGGTAATATTATGAGTATGGTAGTTCAACACAACATGCAGGCAATCAATGCCAACAGACAGTTAGGAATCGCAACAGGTGCAGTAGGAAAGTCCACTGAGAAGCTTTCTTCCGGATTCAGAATTAACCGTGCAGCAGATGATGCAGCAGGCTTAGCTATTTCCGAGAAGATGAGAAGCCAGATCAGAGGTTTGAACCAGGCTTCCACCAATGCACAGGACGGTATCTCCCTCATCCAGACCGCTGAAGGTGCTCTTAACGAGACTCACTCCATTCTTCAGAGAATGAGACAGCTCTCCGTACAGGCAGCCAACGGTACTGAGACCGACGAAGACCGTTCCAACCTTCAGGACGAGGTTGCTCAGCTTCAGGACGAGTTAGATCGTATCGCTGAGACCACCGAGTTCAACACCATGAAGTTACTTGATGGTTCCTTCAGTGGTGCATCTGCTTCTTCTACCAGTGCTGGTCCGAAGTACGGTGCATACGATGGTACGATGGGTGCTTTCATTACTTCCGATGTAAACGGCGTTAGCGTAAAGGCTACCACCACTGCAACCGCAGGTGGTGAGTCCGCTACTTGGGATGAGGCAGGTAAGGTCTTAACCTTAAACCTTGCTGAGAACAAGACCTATAGTCAGGAAGAGATTGACTCTCTTATTAAGAACGCTAAGCAGGAAGACTCTGATGCAACCAATACTCCGGCTAACGTAACCGTTAAGTTTGCAAATGGTGTTTACACAGCAGCTACCGCAGTTACTACCGAGGCAACTGTAGCAGGTACCAAGGCAACCGCAACGGCTACACTTGCAGCAACATCTGCTAACACTTTTGTTGGTGCAAACGAGATTAAGATTACCGCAAACAAGTACGGTGCTGATATGAACGTAGATATCAAGATTACCTTTGATGCAGAAGCTGGTAAGGAGTCTGCAAAGGTATCTACC
>JAZUBD010000327.1:0-1602 GCA_045638305.1 Lachnospiraceae bacterium | reverse complement strand
CCCACACCGTGCAACACATAAGTTACCGGATACTGCTTCTCCTCGGTATAGCCTGCCGGAAGAGCAATGATTACGTTCTTTTCTCTTCCGCAGGTAGTGGAATAATACTTTGTCGTAATAATCTCACCGTACGCCACATCCGACTTTTTATAGGTATACGCAGCCGGAGCTTTCACTTCAACTGTAGCTGCAGCCTCTGCCATATTCGCACCCTTTCCGTTGTCATACCATGCATTCTCTGCATACACCGGTACCGGCGTTGCCGTCGGTGCAGGAGTTGAGGTCGGCTTCGGAGTGGCCGTCGGTTCCGGGGTTGCCGTCGTCTCCGGCGTAGCTGTTGCTTCCGCCGCCGGAGTGGAGGTAGTCGCCGGCGTCGGCATTGCATCCGATTCCGTATCCTTCCCACATGCCCCAAAGCTTACCATCATACTACATACAAGCATCAGCGCAATACCGCGCTTTTTCAAACTCTTTTTCATATCCGTTCCCTTTCTTCTGACAGGACTTTTTACCTGCATTTCCTGACACAATTAACTCGTTCTAGCGATAACCATTATAGCTTAATCCCTCTTTATCGTCAACAGAATTCCATTCAAATTCCCTTGTTAAACTTCATTTCCTTATAAAAAAAGCGTCATGCAATCTTACATGACACTTTCACATAACCTTATTGTCTTATCTCATCATCTCTTTCATCTTCTTCATCGCAGCCTGTATGCCGCCCACATCATCAATAAAGCCTTCTCGTACCGCATCTTCGCCCACAAGAATCGTACCTAAATCCTTTGTCAGTTCCCCTTCCTTTAACATCATTTCTTCGATGCGCTCCTTTTTCACCCTGCTGTGGGGTGCCACAAACCCGGTGATACGGTCCTGAATCCTGCGAAAATACTCATAGGTCTGAGGTGCTCCGATGACCATTCCGCTCATCCGCACCGGATGCACAATCATGGTACCGGTCGGTACGATAAAGGAATAATCTGTGGATACCGCCAGGGGCACGCCGATGGAATGACCGCCGCCAAGTACAAGGGACACCGTCGGTTTACTCAAAGATGCAATCATCTCCGCAATGGCCAGCCCGCTTTCCACATCTCCGCCCACCGTATTCAGTAAAATCAAAAGACCTCCGATATTTTTATCATCCTCAATCTGGGCCAGCTGCGGCAGTACATGCTCGTACTTTGTGGTCTTCATATTCTGTGCGGAACACTCATGCCCTTCAATTTCCCCGATAATAGACAGCAAATGAATCCGTTTCCCCGGCTCCCCGGTGTTAAGCACCGTCTGTCCGTACTCGGAAATCTTTTCGTCCCGCTGTTTTTCGGCCTCCCTCCGCTCCGCTCTGTCGTCGGAGGAGTTGTTTTTCTTGTTGTCTGTGCTATTTACATTATCCTGACTATTGATTTCGTTGCAATTCTTACTCGTTTCCTTTTTCATATAGTTACCGTTCCCTTCTTTTTTTGGTAACAGTATGCCCGGAAATGATGAAAGACATACAAAAAAGAGATACCTCATCCGGAGGTATCTCTTTTCGAAAATTAATCCTGACATTAAAACTTCAAATAATCAATATATGCATCCCAGCTACCGTCATCGGTA
>JAZUBD010000326.1:0-4178 GCA_045638305.1 Lachnospiraceae bacterium | reverse complement strand
ACCGTTCGTAAGGAAGATCGTTCTCTCATGAACGTTCCGTTCGTAACCGGTGATGACGAGCTTGATGCGAAGTTCGTTAAGGAAGCAAAGGCAGCAGGCCTTGAGAACCTGAAGGGTCACAGAAGCGTTGGCGGTATGCGTGCTAGTATCTACAATGCTATGCCGAAGGCTGGCGTTGAAGCTCTCGTAGCTTTCATGAAGAAGTTCGAGGCAGAGAACACGAAGTAATTCGCAAGCGATATTCTATTTCAATAAGATTCCAACTATGCCACCGGAAGCAATTTCGGTGGCATAAGTAAATAAAAACAGGAGGGCATTACATTATGTATCAGTATCATTGCTTAAATCCGATTGCAGCAATCGGTCTTAACAATTTTACCGCAGACTACGCAAAGACCGAGGATGCGGCAGTAGCAGAGGCATTTTTGGTTCGTTCCGCAGTTATGCATGAGATGGAGTTTTCCGATAAGCTTCTTTGCGTAGCAAGAGCAGGCGCAGGTGTAAACAACATTCCGCTTGCAAAGTGCGCAGAGGAAGGTATCGTTGTATTCAATACCCCGGGTGCGAACGCAAACGGTGTTAAGGAGCTTGCGGTAGCAGGTATGTTACTTGCTTCCAGAGATATCATCGGTGGTGTGAACTGGGTTCAGACCGTAAAGGACGATGAGGGCGTTGCAAAGCTCGTAGAAAAGGGCAAGGCAAAGTTCGCAGGTCAGGAAATTAAGGGTAAGAAGCTCGGTATCATCGGTCTCGGCGCTATCGGCGGCCCGCTTGCTAATGCAGCAGTTAGCCTTGGCATGGACGTATACGGATGTGACCCGTATCTTTCTGTAGATGCAGCTTGGAATATTTCCCGTTCCGTACATCACGTAAAGACCCGTGAAGAGATTTTCTCTACCTGTGATTACATTTCCGTACATACTCCGCTTGTTGAGAATGAGGATCCGAATGTAAACACCAAGAAGATGATTAACAAGGACACCATCGCTATGATGAAGGACGGCGTTATCATCCTCAACTTCGCAAGAGATCTTTTGGTTGATGACGAGGCTATGGAAGAGGCACTTGCTTCCGGTAAGGTAAAGAAGTATGTTACCGATTTCCCGAACGCAAAGACCGCTGGTATGGCTGGCGTAATCGCTATCCCGCACCTTGGCGCTTCCACCGAAGAGTCCGAGGACAACTGTGCGGTAATGGCTGTTAACGAGATCAGAGAGTATCTTGAGAACGGTAACATCATTAATTCCGTAAACTACCCGGCATGTGACGCAGGCGTTTGCAAGACCGCAGCCCGTGTTACCATTTGCCACAAGAACATCCCGAACATGCTCACTCAGTTCACCGGTGTGTTTGCTTCCGATAACATCAACATCGAGAACATGGTGAACAAGTCCAGAGGCGAGTTCGCTTATACTGTACTTGACGTTGCAAGTGAGGTTGCTGACAGTTTTGTTGAGAAGCTCAATGCAATTGATGGCGTATTGAAGGTACGTGTACTGTAATAGTGAAAGAAAACGAAAGGGCTGCCGCACAAGGTGCGGTGGCCCTTTTTCTGTCCTCATGTTATAGTTTTCTCTGTGTCAAAGCCCTATGCGTAGAGAGGGTTTTCTCGCGTGTTTCGGATGTAAGTCTTTCTAATCACTCCGTCTAAACAACGGAAAAGTGACGCAACCGGGCTGATGCGGCATCCATGCCTTATGGCGCCCTCGCTCGGACGTCCTGTCTGAGCGTTGCTGGCAGCATTCGGAGTAATAAGAAAGTCTAACATCCTGTCCAAAGTTCGAAAACACTCTCTACGCATAGGGCTTCGATAATATATATACTATATTGCATGAGGACAGAAAAAGGGCGTTGCCGTAAGTATGCGGCAGCGCCTTTGCGTTTTTTTCGTGACAATCTTCCGGAGATATGATACACTAATGATAGCGTGTTTCTTGATTGAAAATAAGTATTTTTATTGCGAGATAAATAGAAAGGAAAGAACGAACCATGAGCAGCGTAATTGACCGTTTTTTACGATATGTACAGATTGACACCAAGTCCGATGACTATACGGGGACTTCTCCTAGTACCGCTAAGCAGCATAATCTGGCGAAGGTACTGGTGGAGGAGATTAAGGCCCTCGGGATTACGGATGTGACCTACGATATGGAGCATTGTTATGTGTACGCAAGCATTCCGGCTAGTGCAGGCTGTGAGAATGCGCCGGCAGTGGGCTTTATTGCCCATATGGACACCTCCCCGGCGGTGACGGGCGAGAATGTGAAGCCGTGCAGAGTGGTAAACTATGACGGAAAGAATGTATTATTGAATGAGGAAAAGGATATTTGGCTGTCCACAGAGGAGTTTCCGGAGCTTTTGGAGCTTGTGGGACAGGATTTGATTGTGACGGACGGTACGACCCTCCTTGGCGCGGATGATAAGGCCGGTGTGGCGGAGATTATGGCTATGGCGGAGTATTTGCTTTCCCATTCGGAGGTTATGCACGGAAAGATTTGTATCGGGTTTACGCCGGATGAGGAAATCGGGTGCGGTACGGACTTTTTTGATATTCCGAAGTTCGGGGCAAAGTATGCGTATACGGTAGACGGTGGTGCACTCGGTGAGCTTGAGTACGAGAATTTCAATGCGGCAGGGGCTACGGTACACAT
Organism: Lachnospiraceae bacterium; assembly: GCA_045638305.1. Taxonomy (GTDB): domain Bacteria; phylum Bacillota; class Clostridia; order Lachnospirales; family Lachnospiraceae; genus SIG307. The sequence goes on along the minus strand of JAZUBD010000326.1, from coordinate 1,527 downwards.
TTACGGAAGAAACGTGCATCCGGGTTCCGCAAAGGGCAAGATGAAGAATGCACTCCTCATTGCCCAGGAGCTGCAGAGTCTCCTTCCGGTACAGCAAAATCCGATGTATACCGAAGGGTACGAGGGATTTTTCCATCTGGACCGGTTAAGCGGTGTAGTAGAAGAAGCGGAGGCTGAGTATATTATTCGTGATCACGACAGAGGATTGTTTGAAGAGAAGAAGACGCTGTTTTTGAATGCGGTACGGTTCTTGAATGAGAAGTACGGCGAGGGTACGGTGGTAGTGGAACTGGAAGACTCTTACTATAACATGAAGGAGAAGCTGGCAGATCACATGCATCTGGTGACTTCCGCATGTGAGGCGATGAAAGAGCTCGGCATCGAGCCGAAAGTAATGCCGATTCGTGGCGGTACCGACGGAGCTCGTCTGACCTATGAGGGGCTTCCGTGTCCGAATCTTTGCACCGGCGGAGCGAATTTCCACAGCCGTTTTGAGTATGCCAGTGTGGACGCCATGGAGAAGACGGTGGAGCTTCTGGTGGCGCTTGCAAAGAAGTATGCAAAGTAAGTGAAGCAACCACAAAACCTGTGGGTTTGTGCTTGAGGAGGACAATCTTTGAAATTGAAAGGAGAGCCTTGCAGAAAGAGGCATCCTCTGTTAAAATAGGTAGTATGTGGGAGTGAAAGAAAGGAACTTGGTATGAGACAGATTTTATTTGAAATCGGGCCGATTAAGGTATACGGATACGGGCTTATGATTGCCATCGGTGTGGTACTGGCATTTATGGTAGCGGAGGCAAGAGCACCGAAAAAGAAGCTGGATGCGGAACGTATTTGGCCCCTTGGTATTTGGTGTGCGGTCGGAGGTTTTTTGGGCGCGAAGTTATTATACGTGATTACGGAATTTAAGAGTCTGTTTTACGGTAGTTTGGGCTTACGGGATGTTTTATATGGTTTCGTAGTGTACGGCGGTATTATCGGCGGTATTTTGGCGGGCTTTTTGTACTGTAAGGTGAAGAAGCTTAACTTTTTGAAGTATTTTGATATTGTGATGCCGTCCATCGCGTTGGCGCAGGGGTTCGGACGTATCGGATGCTTCCTTGCGGGGTGTTGTTACGGCAGAGAGACCGACGCCTGGTACGGGATGGAGTTTAATCATTCCGTGTACTACAATATGATCGGCGTCAAGGTGATTCCGACCCAGCTCATTATGAGTGCGGCAAATTTTGCACACTTTTTCCTGCTTGTTTTTATTGCAAATAAGGTGTTTAAAGTGGGGAAGGACGGCATGGTAGCCGGTTGTTATTTACTGTTTTACAGCATCGGCAGATTTTTGATCGAATTTTTGCGCGATGACCCGCGAGGCGGAGTCGGCGGACTTTCTACGTCCCAGTTTATTTCCCTGTTTATTTTTGCGGCAGGTGTAGGGATGGTGCTGTTCTTTGGACTGCGGAAGGGAAAGAAGAGCGATACTACAGAAGAAACGTCGAAATAAAATATAGAATACGGAGGGGTAAGAGATGGTAG
>JAZUBD010000325.1:0-2586 GCA_045638305.1 Lachnospiraceae bacterium | reverse complement strand
TGGTCCAGGCAAGTCCGCGTACCAGACCAACCTGCGGCTTCTTCTCTACCGTATCCTTACGATACTTCTGCTTGCCGAGATATGAAAACAGTTCTTTCTCACTTATCTTTACCGGAAGTTCCGGAGCCCCTTCCCCCGCATCGATATTCCATACGGTCTTCCTGCAAAGCTCGCCTAATCTTTGCTCCAGCTTACGCACACCGGCCTCTTTGGTATAGCCGGAAATCACTCCGCGAAGAGCACCGTCCGTTACCTTCAATTCCTTTGAGGTCAAACCGTTCTTCTTTAACTGCTTCTTCAGCAAATGTCTCTTTGCGATAAAGAACTTCTCGGCTTCCGTATAGCTGGACAATTCAATAATCTCCATACGGTCAAGAAGTGGCTTCGGTATGGTTTCCAGCGTATTTGCTGTAGCAATAAACAACACTTCGGATAAATCCAACGGCATATCAAGATAGTGATCCATAAATCTCGCATTCTGCTCCGGATCCAGTACCTCTAACAAAGCTGCACTCGGGTCTCCCTTATAATCACTGGCCACCTTGTCGATTTCATCCAAAAGCATCAGCGGATTCTTTACTCCCGCCTGCTTGATCCCCGCCGCAATACGTCCCGGCATGGCACCGATATAGGTCCGTCTGTGACCGCGGATTTCTGCTTCATCCCGCACTCCGCCGAGGCAGACACGTACATACTGCTTGCCCAGTGCTTCCGCCACGGAATGTGCCACAGAAGTCTTACCGGTTCCCGGAGGTCCCACCAGACACAAAATCGTCCCACCGGCCGTACCGGTACGCTTTCTGACCGCCAGATACTGTAAAATGCGCTCCTTTACCTTTTCCATTCCGTAATGGTCACGCTCTAATATCTTCTTCGCATCCCCGAGGGAAAAGCTTTCCTTGGTTGACTTATCCCACGGCATGGACAATAAGGTCTCAATGTAAGTCCGGGACACCGCACCTTCGGATGCAGCTCCGGAAAGACGCTTATAGCGCTCGATTTCCTTTAAAATCGCTTCTTTTATTTCTACGGAAGCCTCTAAGTCTTCCACCTTTTTTACAAACTCGTCCGCTTCGTTGCTTTCTCCCAGTTCCTCACGAATGACCTTCATCTGCTCTCTGAGCACATATTCCTTCTGGTTTTTGTCAACCTTTGCCTTCACCTTGGTCTGCAAATCCTTACGAATCCGCAGTTCCTCAATCTCATTGGCAAGAACCTGAGCCAAAAGTTCAAAACGCGGGAAAAACTCCTGCTCCTCCAACAGCGCCTGACGCTGGGTCGTGGTCAGAGGAATCATAGCAATGATTTGCTCCATCAAACGGTCAAGCTCCGTCACGCCGGACAACTGCTCCGCAATATCCTTGCCCAGCTTTGTGTTTACGGAAAAATAGACATCCAGCAAATCATGCAGCGTCCCTAACATGGCACGTTGCTCCACGGCAGCAAAGCCTACGGACTTCTCCTGCTCCGTCACCGTAATTTGGGCAGAAAAATAAGGGGAGACACTTACCAAATAGTCAAGCTCTCCTCGCTCTTCGCCCGTAATCAGTACACGGACCAAATTCCCCGGCAATTTAATAATTTGCTTAATACGCGCCACACACCCTACCGAATGTAAGTCGTCTACCGTCGGGAGCTCCACGGACGCGTCCTTTTGCATTACCGCAAAAATCTGCTGATCGGACTTCATAGCCTGTTCGATAGCCTGAATACTGATTTTGCGGTTTACATCAAAATGTACCAGCATGCCCGGCAGCACTACGATATTTCGCAGTGCTACCAACGGCATAATCTTTATTTCGTTTCTCATTCTATCACCTTTACTCTATCACTTACGCACTCTCATCCGTACGGACTCCTGCCTTTTTGGTATGAGAACGTTTTCTGTGCTCAGCAACCTCCAAGGTCGGTTCTTCCGTTCCCTCTGCCGCTTCCTTGGTCACAATGCACTTTAAGATGCTTTCATCGGACGGAGCCCGATACATGGTATCCATCATAATATTTTCCATGATGGAACGCAGGCCTCTTGCACCGGTCTTCTGTTCTACCGCACGTCTTGCGATGACACGAAGTGCCTCCTCCTCAAACTCAAGCTCTACGCCGTCCAACTCAAAAATACGCTGATACTGCTTGGTCAGTGCATTCTTCGGCTCCGCCAAAATGCGGACAAGAGCATCCTCATCCAGGATGTCCAAAGCAACCGTGACCGGCACACGACCGATAAACTCCGGAATCAAACCGAACTTTACCAAATCCTGCGGCATCACCTGACGGAACATGTCGCCGATTTTTAGTTCCATTCCGTCTCCGATTTCCGCATTAAAGCCCATGGACTTATGTCCGGTACGAGCCTCTACAATCTTTTCCAAACCGTCAAAGGCACCACCGCAAATGAACAGGATATTGGTGGTATTAATCTGTAACAACTCCTGATGCGGGTGCTTTCTTCCTCCCTGCGGCGGTACAGATGCCACCGTGCCTTCTAAAATCTTAAGCAACGCCTGCTGTACACCTTCACGGGATACATCACGGGTAATGGATACATTCTGGGACTTACGGGTAATCTTATCGATTTCATCGATATAG
>JAZUBD010000324.1:0-2844 GCA_045638305.1 Lachnospiraceae bacterium | reverse complement strand
ATGGTTCCGGTATCTTCACCCGTGGTCAGACTCAGGTACTGACCATCACCACTCTGGGCCCAGTTTCCGATGCTCAGATTCTGGATGGCATCGATGGTGAAGACAGCAAACGCTACATGCACCACTACAACTTCCCATCCTACTCTGTAGGTGAAACCAAACCTTCCAGAGGTCCTGGCCGTCGTGAAATCGGTCACGGTGCATTGGCGGAAAGAGCGTTAATTCCGGTTCTTCCAAGTGAAGAGGAGTTCCCATACGCAATCCGTACCGTATCCGAGACTTTCGAGTCCAACGGTTCCACCTCCATGGCATCCACCTGTGCATCCTGTATGTCCTTAATGGCTGCAGGTGTTCCAATCAAGAAGATGGTTGCAGGTATTTCCTGTGGTCTTGTTACCGGTGAAACAGATGATGATTACATCCTGTTAACCGATATTCAGGGCTTAGAAGACTTCTTCGGCGATATGGACTTCAAGGTAACCGGTACCGACGAAGGTATCACCGCAATCCAGATGGATATTAAGATTCACGGTTTGACCAGAAGCATCGTTGAGGGAGCTATCGCAAGATGCCGCGAAGCAAGAATGTTCATTATGGACAACTGCATGAAGCCGGCAATTGCTGAGCCGAGACCGGAAGTTAATGAATACGCTCCGAAGATTGTTCAGATTCAGATTGATCCGGCAAAGATCGGTGAGGTTGTTGGTCAGAGAGGTAAGACCATCAATGCAATCATCGACGAGTGTGGTGTTAAGATTGATATTACCGATGACGGTGCGGTTTCCGTATGCGGAACCGATCCGGCAGGTATGCAGAAGGCAATCGATTATATCCAGATTATCGTTACCGATTTCGAAGAGGGACAGGTTCTGGAAGGTAAGGTTGTCAGCATTAAGGAGTTCGGTGCTTTCCTTGAGTTCGCACCGGGCAAGGAAGCAATGGTTCACATCTCCAAGATTTCCAAGGAGCGCATCAACCACGTAGAAGATGTTCTGACCCTTGGTGATGTTGTAAAGGCAGTTTGCCTCGGCAAGGACAAGATGGGCAGAATCAGCTTCAGTATTAAGGATGTAAAGTAAAGCAAAAGTTCGCTCTTTCGCATGAGAGGGTATTGAAACCAGTCGAAAAATGAAATAGTTTCACGGGAACCCGCTCTCGCTCTTGCACAAACGCAGCGGATACTAGGCTCAAAAGTACTTCGCCAAGTACCGGCGTTTGTTTAAGGTTCCCTACTGAAACTTTTCATTTTTCGACTTTTGTTTTAGTGCTTCTGAGTGCGAAAGAGCTCATACTATTTTAGGATAGGAGATTAATTGTAATGGGTAAGAGTGATGAGTTGAAGTTGAACAACGAGGAAAAGAAGAATTTAAAATGCAATACGAGTAAGCTGAAAAAAATAGTACTTATAGTAGTCGGTTCGCTATTTGTATTGCTTGCACTTGTTATTTTTTTCGGTCCGCGTTTTGTTGTTTATCATCAGGCAAAGGAAGTAACCGCACAGTTGGGTTCCGCAGCAGAATGGTTTACGGAATATGATTTGACTTTTACAGAGGCAGAAACGGTTCAGAAGGCCACTCATGACGGGATGACGGTATCGATTCCGGAAGGTTTTAGTGAAAGGGAAATGACGACGGAAGAGTGGCGCATTTTCGATGGACCGGAGGCGGGAGAAGGTATTCTCGGAGAATATGTTCTTCTGGCATCCTCAGATGTACAAGATCTAAATTGGGCTATCGATGATATGATATCGGAGATGGTTGATAAGAAGTCCGGAATATTTAAAAACTACGTTGCAAAACGGTTGTCAAAGGAATTTAAAGAATTAAGTCACGGAAATACAAACTTTTATACATTGGCAAAATCCTGCTATTTGCTTACGGAAGAGGATTACAGTTTTTGGAATTTAACGAAAGGCCTTGCGTATCTGATAAAAGGAGCACTAAAGACCGGAATGACTCCTTACTGTGATTATATTCTCATTTATGAAAAGGAAGATGTTCGTGGGCTTATTTACGTGACAGACAGAAGCTTACATACTGAACTTAGTTCTTCAGCCCCTAACTATTCCTTTCAAATAGAATTGTATGGTAGGGATGATTTTTCTACATCGTATGTTTTGTTGATTAGATGTGATGATTTGGAAACGGCCTATTCAATTTTGAATTCTGCTGAGATTGAGTGATAACAGAAAGGTTTTATTTCTATGGATCAAATTGAGTTAATTCGATTACCGAACGGCATCCGGGTAGTATTAGAGCCTATGCCGTATGTAAGAAGCGCGGCTTTCGGCGTGTTTGTAGGCGTCGGGTCGGTGTGTGAAACAAAAGAGAATAACGGGATTTCCCATATGATAGAGCATATGTTGTTTAAGGGAACGGAGACCAAATCCACCAAGATGCTTGCGGATATTACGGCGCGTTTGGGAGATACGGTCAATGCTTATACCGGAAAGGAATATACCGCCTATTACGGTGTGACGGTGGCGGAGGAGTTGCCACAGCTTATGGAGGTTCTTTCCGATATGCTTCTTCATTCTGTATTTGATGCAAAGGAGCTTAGTAAGGAAAAGGGTGTTATCTGTGAGGAGATTGATATGTACAATAATTCTCCGGATGATTTGGTTCATGAGCTGGCACAAAAGCGTGCATGGCAGGGACATCCTTTGAGCTTTCAGATTTCCGGTACCAAGGGCGTGGTACGCGGGATGACAAGAGAGAAGATTATGACCTTTTATAAGCGGGAGTATCGTCCTGATAAGATGGTGCTGTCCGTAGCAGGGGCTTTTGATAAAAATGAAGTAGTGGAGCGTTTGCGGTCGCTGTTTTGTCCGGGAGGACAGGGGGC
>JAZUBD010000323.1:0-3231 GCA_045638305.1 Lachnospiraceae bacterium | reverse complement strand
TGGCTCACAGAACGACATGGCTACGATCCGACTTGTATCAACGAGAAGCGTTGCATTCTGTGGATAGAGATTTGCATAGGTGCGGAATGCGGTCAATTCATCCGGGAAGCTCATAATCCAGCTGTGAGCATGGGTGCCGAGAGCCGGAACCGCAAACTCCTGTGCCGCCAGCACATTACTGGTGCCGATACAACCGCCGATCATAGCGGCTCTTGCACCGTAAATACCCGCATCCGGACCTTGGGCACGACGCAGACCGAACTCCATGACACCGCCGTCCTTTGCCGCAAAGCACACGCGAGCCGCTTTGGTGGCAATGAGGCTCTGGTGATTCACCATGGTAAGAAGCGCCGTTTCTACGAACTGGGCTTCCATAATCGGAGCAATGACTTTAACTAACGGCTCCATCGGGAACACCACCGTGCCCTCCGGGATGGCGTAAATGCTGCCTGTAAAACGGAAGTTTGCCAAATAGCCAAGAAAATCCTCATCAAACATTCCGGTACCTCGAAGATAATCGATATCTTCTTTATCAAAATGCAGATGTTTAATATAGTCGATGACCTGGGCAAGGCCCGCACAAACGGCATAGCCGCCGTTAGACGGATTGCGCCGGTAAAAGGCGTCAAACACCACAAGGTCATTTCTGTTTTCCTTATAATATCCCTGCATCATGGTGATTTCATAGAAATCCGTCAGCAGGGTGAGATTGCGTTCGGTCATGGAATACCTCCTTTGCACGCGGTGCGCGATAATACGTGTATTCTATCATAATATATAACGGGAAATAAGTCCAGTAGAAAATCATCGGAGAAATCCACGCTTTCGATTGCGATAACCGCCTGGAAAAGCGGATTTTGTCGTACCGGGCAAAAAAAGGTGGGTTTATGGAAGAAACTATGCTATACTATACGAAGGAATAAAGAGAAAGGAAAGAATGCAGAAGGAGGAAATAAAATTTATGGCTGGTATTTATTACGAGAAGTTATCACCGGATATCAAGAAGGGAATGAAGGAATGGAAGTATTCCGCAGAGGAATTGGAGATGATTTACGCAAGTATTATGAAGCGGCACGGGATGTTGATGAAAGGCTTTAAGCGCGCAGCAATCATCATGGGAGTTGTGGTAGGTCTTTTGGTGTTACTGACAGTAACAAGTCTGAACAAAATGCCGGGCAATCCGATGGTTGCGCTTGTGGCAGTTTTGGGTTTGGTGCCGGTTTGTGGATTGATTTTAGTAATTATGAAATTCGGTTTTGTGGACCGGGTGCGGAATGAGTTTATGTCGCTGATGAAGAAGTATTATCCGCAGTATGTGCATTTGATGAGGAAGAAAGAAGGAAACATGGCGGAATAGAGAAGAAACTTTGAAGTTCTGTTGAGTTTTTATAGAGTATTCCGTTATTTTACTGAGATTCCACCTATATTCTACTTACAAGGGATTTTCTTTTATTGATGGAAAAAGTAAATTTATATCATCAAATAAAGGGAGGAATACATATGAACCAATTAATTACAGGAAAATTTATAGCATTAAAGAGAAAACAGAAAAATCTGACACAGGAACAATTAGCGGAGAAACTTGGGGTATCAAATAAGACGATTTCAAAGTGGGAAACAGGCAAGTGTATGCCGGACTATTCTATTGTAAAAAGTTTATGCGATGAGCTTGAGATTACAATGGCTGAATTGATGGATGGTGAAATATCCGAAGATAAAAGTGTTCGTACCTATGATGATGAGCAGATTTTAGATTTGCTAAGAAGAACGCAAGAGTTAGAAAAGCAAAAGAATGTGTTATATGGGATTATACTTATTGTAATGGGGATTGCATTACAGGCGCTTTCATATGTAGTCGGCGGTTCGGATTTTAAAGACTTTATTTCGGGTTTGCTATTGGGATTGTCAATCGGAGAAATGCTGGTTGGAGTTTATGTTGTCGGAAAGTCATTGGCAGGAAGATAACTTCGGTTTTATAGACTTGTGACGCGGAGTTGACAAAGGGGAAATTAAGGTTTTGAAAAAATCCTTGACAATTCCCAAAACCACTCGTATACTATAAGATAATTGAATTTATAACACAAAAAGACGTTGAGAAAGAGAGTACACATCTGCCGAAAGGCACAGCGAATCCGGGACAGTGGAAGCCGGATGCGAGTAGCGGATGCTTGGAAAATCACTTTTGAGTTGCAGGTCGAAAGCTGAGTCAGTAGACCGCGCCGGGACTTTCCCGTTATAGAAAGAAGGTATAAACAACCGAAGGTTGGAGTACTGAATAGGTGGTATAGCGAAGCGAATATGCTCTCGTCCTATTTGGGACGGGAGCTTTTTTCGTGCAGGCAAAGTGAGCATGTGTACGCAAAGGGAAGCGTGCTTCCGCTTTGTGGGAATCATGCGAACGCGTCCACGACCGAGTGACGAAGTCACGAGGTGTGGGAGGCACGAAGGGCCGCCTGCACGGTATATACTTTCTCATCGCCTTTTTCAGATTCCGGGAACTTTTGATTGCTGATAGGGTCTTGGAATCATTATGCAGGATGTTAGTCTTTCTTATTGTTTCGATTGGATACCGCCTTGTTTAGACAGGACGTCTAAACAAGGCGACACGCGACACGGACGTCGCGTCGGAGCCGGTTGCAAGTCTTTTATGAAACATATTCCCGAAACAATTAGAAAGCCTTACATCCGTAATACGTGACAAGACCCTATCAGCAATCAAAAGTTCCGTAATTTAAAAGGAGGACAAACAATGCTGTACAACAAGGTTGACACGAATATGAATTTCGTGGAAAGAGAAAAAGAAGTCGAAAAGTTCTGGAAAGATGAGAAGATTTTCGAGAAGAGTATCGAGGCAAGAAAGCAGGGCGAGACCTACACCTTCTATGACGGACCGCCGACCGCAAACGGAAAGCCGCACATCGGTCACGTTTTGACCCGTGTAATAAAGGATATGATTCCGCGTTACCGTACCATGAAGGGTTATATGGTACCGCGTAAGGCAGGTTGGGATACCCACGGTCTTCCGGTTGAGATTGAGGTGGAGAAGCTTCTCGGTCTTGACGGTAAGGACCAGATTGAGCAGTACGGTTTGGAACCGTTCATCGACAAGTGTAAGGAAAGTGTTTGGCAGTACAAGGGTATGTGGGAGGATTTCTCCGGTACCGTTGGTTTCTGGGCAGACATGGACGACCCGTAGGGAACTTATCATGATGATTATATTGAGGGCGAGTG
>JAZUBD010000322.1:0-1560 GCA_045638305.1 Lachnospiraceae bacterium | reverse complement strand
ATATTAAAATGTTTATGACGACGGAGCAGGAGGCGGAGCTTTGTGTTCTCCAAAAGAAAATTCTGGGCAATGCGGTACGGTATGTGAAGCCGGGGGGCGTGCTTGTATTTTCCACCTGTACATTGAATAAAGACGAAAATGTGGGAGGATATGAGTTTTTAAAGAAGGAGTGCGGATTGCAACCGGAGAGTCTGGAGCCGTTTCTTTCTAAGGAACTTTGGACGGACAGTACGAAGGACGGCTATTTGCAACTGATTCCGGGGGTACATAAAACGGACGGTTTCTTTGTGGCAAGATTTCGAAAAGGTAAGAGGTAAGAGAATATGCTGGAAGGAAAAAAGGACCTGAGGTCTTTTTCACTTGAGGAGCTGACGGAGGAGTTTTTAGCACTGGGAGAAAAGAAATTTCGTGCAACCCAGGTGTTTGATTGGCTGCATAAGCGCGGAGCTACCGAGTTTTCGCAGATGACCAATTTGTCTGCGGGACTGAGGGAAAAGCTGGCGGATGTCTATAGAATTGTATCCCTGCGTGAGGTGACGCGTCTGGCCTCGGCCCAGGATGAAACGGTAAAGTTTTTATTTGCGTTACCGGATGATAAGGTCATCGAGAGCGTATTTATGAAATACAAGCACGGAAACTCCGTTTGTATTTCTTCCCAAGCGGGGTGTCGGATGGGATGTCGCTTTTGTGCGTCTACCCTTGGCGGCTTGGAACGGAATCTCTTGCCTTCCGAGATGTTGGAGCAGATTTACCGGATTCAGGAACTGACCGGGGAACGGGTATCCAATGTGGTTGTGATGGGGACCGGAGAGCCGATGGATAATTACGATAATCTGGTGAAGTTTTTGCACTTGATTTCCGCACCGGAGGGGCAGAATATGAGCATCCGTAACATTACGGTATCTACTTGCGGAATCGTGGAGAATATGCGACGTTTTGCGGAGGAGGGACTCCCTGTGACGTTAGCATTGTCCCTGCATGCACCGAACGATGAGGCGAGACGCCGTTTGATGCCGGTGGCAAACAAATATGCCTTAAAGGATGTGCTGGCGGCTTGTGATTACTATTTTGAGAAAACCGGGCGCAGAATCAGTTATGAGTACAGTCTGGTGGCGGGGGAAAACGATACCGAAGCGGAAGCGGATGCGTTAGGACGGCTTTTAAAAGGGAAAAACTGCCATGTGAATCTGATTCCCGTGAATCCCATTAAAGAAAGGGAATACAGGCAATCAAGTTTTAAAAATGTTTTAAATTTTAGAAAAAGGCTTGAAAAATATAATATAAATGTTACTATAAGAAGAGAATTAGGTGCGGATATCGGAGCTGCCTGCGGACAGCTGCGTAAGAGTCATTTGGATTCTATGGCCGCGCAGGGGGATGCTGTGTAATCGGGTGTTGAACGACGGAGGAGGTGACTTGCCTTGAAAGGATATTCTACGACAGATAAAGGCAAAACAAGAGAAATTAATCAGGATTACATATATTGCAGCGACGAGCCAGTGGGACTGTTGCCTAATTTATATATTGTAGCGGACGGTATGGGAGGCTATAATGCGGGAG
>JAZUBD010000321.1:0-5802 GCA_045638305.1 Lachnospiraceae bacterium | reverse complement strand
TGGCCTCCGACTTGTTTTCTCTGACAACCTGACCGTTGCACGATCCCGATGGGTACATCCCCTCATCGTACAGGATAACTTTCATTTTCAGCTCTTCGGCAAGGTCTGTTATATACTCAATATAGTCAAGAAAATTTTCGGACAAATAGGGGGTAGATAAAGGTAAGCCTTTTCTCGGGTGCAAAACAACAGCACGTATTCCCTTGCTGTAGAAATCCAGTAGCTGCCTTTTGAGCTCATCCTTGCTCAATTTATCATTAAGAAACCAGAAAGGCACCGGTGAAAACTCATCGGGCGGAGAGAGAAATGTATTTTTTAAATCATTCATTGAAAATCTCCTTTCTGTTTAATATTAGGCCTTTATTATATCATACTGAAAATCTATTTGCAATTTTAAGTTAACTTTTTTTACTTTCTCGGCGGGATAAAACTAAAGGACACGGATTACTCACCCGCGTCCCAACAAAACTATTATCTTTTTTTATTTTGCCCTCGCCGGGCGGGCGTTACTTTTGCTAGCGCCCAAAAGTAACCAAAACGCGCTCTTATGCCTTATCTCTGTGATTTGCCACAAGCTTGTCTGCATCAATACCCTCAAAGGTGTCATACTTTGGCACCATAGCATAAATTGCCGATGCGATAACCACACAGGTTGATATAATCTTCACTGCCTTAATGGCGATTTTTGCTGTCTTGATTGCTTTCTTAACATCTTTCTTCATTTGATTTCTCTCCTTTTACATTTATCAATCTATAGTGATAGTGTATCCGCACTCTTTGAAATATCTGATGAGAAAACTTTTGTTGTTCCCCTTAGAAAGCCACATTGTTGATACCTTGCCTGTTTTGATGATATCATCAAGAAGCTCCTTGTTGCGGTTGACCCAGGATTTATATTCGATGTCGGGCATATATATAACGTTGCCTGCCATTATATCACTCCTAATATTTATCTCTTCATACATTATATGCCATTCAAGGGGAAAATATCAAGAGAAAATCAAAATAAAAAAGAAAAAACTGCAGTTATTACTGCAGTTCTTTTACTGTGTCGGCATCGCCTTATCTTCCCGGGCCGCTTCCAGCCAAGTATTGTCAGCACTGATGAGCTTAACTTCTGTGTTCGGGATGGGAACAGGTGGACCCTCATCGCTAAAAACACCGACTATCTGAACTTTTCATCCAGATTCTCTTTTTTGACTCGTTTAAATCAATTGGTGACCCGTACGAGATTCGAACTCGTGTTGCCGGCGTGAGAGGCCGGAGTCTTAGACCACTTGCCCAACGGGCCGTAGATGGTACACCATCACCGGCTCGAACCGGGGACACCCTGATTAAGAGTCAGGTGCTCTACCAACTGAGCTAGTCGCGCTTGTTTTGTTTTTCGCTCATCCCTGAGCGCAAAAACGATTATATACCATTCTTTTGAAAAATGCAAGCACTTTTTTAAAATTTTTTTAAAAAATTTTTCGGAAAGTCCGGAAAGCCTTATTTTATGCGGGTTTGCAGCTAAAATTTTTTTTGAAAAAGTATAGATTTTGCGTTTCGAAGGATAAAATCGGAACTTTTGTGTGTGTTGAAGTAAAAAAAGAAAGTGTCGTAACAATGACGACACTTTCGCTTTTGCTATTTATAAATTTGAATCAGTACACCGCTGTCATTCGGAATTACCTTGGCGGTCAGATCCGATGTCTCCCAGTCCGCAAGTAACGGAGAGTTGGTGTAGATGGTCGGTTTGCAGTTGTTGAAATCGCCGCCGTTGTTTTCGATGAACATACGACAGTCGTTACCGGCTGCATCCTTGCCGTCTAACATGTAACGAGCGGATAACACCATTTCCTTGGTCTTTTCAATCTTCTGGGTGTCCACACCGGTACCGATGACTTCACCGTTAAAGTAAGAACCTCTTGCGGTTCCGTCGAACTCTATCATACAAATATCTCTTGTGTGTCCCGCAACAAACTGTGAACCCTTAATGCGGATATCGATTTCCATTAATAATTCCATCGCATGATCCTCCTTGCTAAGTGAGTGTGTTTTTCTATATTATAGTCCTTTTTTTCAGATAATTCAAGGGTAAAAGTTAGTTGCAAAATTCCGCAAAATATGTAAAAATGGGAGTAGAGAAACTGTTGGAGGGTACCATGGGTAAAATTTTTGTGCTGATGGGCAAAAGTGCCACCGGAAAAGATACGGTTTTTAAGAGACTAATCGGAATGAAGGAGCTTGCGCTTTGTACGGTAGTAGGATACACGACCCGGCCGATTCGCAGAGGCGAGGCTGATGGGAAAGAATACTTTTTTGTCAGTGTAGAGAAGTGGCAGGATTTAAAGAGGGAAGGAAAAGTAATTGAGTCCAGAACCTATCATACCGTGGTGGGGGATTGGCATTATTTCACGGTGGATGACGGGCAGATAGATCTTGCGAACCAGGATTATTTGTTTATTTCTACGTTATCCGGATATGAGCAGCTAAAGAAGTTTTATGGTGCAGAGGTTGTATTGCCTCTTTATATCGAAGTAGAGGATGACCAGCGACTGTGGCGTTCCGTTTGCAGGGAACGTCGTCAGGCAAAGCCGAATTACGACGAAGTGTGCCGCCGTTTTCTGGCGGACCAGCAGGATTTTTCCGAAGAGGAATTAAAGCGTGCGGGTATTACACAGAGATATAAAAACACGGATTTGGAAGAGTGCGTGAATCGTATTGCCGGGGATATTATAAGCCTGAGAGGATAGGGGAAGATCTGCTTGCAATTCCCAATAACAGCGTGGAAATAGTATTTGCGTGATACGAGGAATTATGGTATACTATTAGAATAGGTCCGCGAAGGAAAGCGGAGTTTGGATGCGAGTTCGGGAGGTGAGCACAATGGACCTGAAAGTGAATCAGATTTCACAGCCGGAGCCGGTGGAGTTGCCGAAGCAGGCACCGGAGGCCGATGGTACGTTTAAATTTATGCTCGCCGGTAAAATCGAAGAGGCAGCGCTGCAGGAGCGGTTGAATTCCTTGATGGATGATATTACGCTGCAGGGAAAGAAAATTGCCAAGCACATGGATGTGCGGGATATGAAAAAGTACCGTGAGCTTATTAAGGATTTTATGAACGAAATCGTGACCCGGTCCCATAAGTTTTCCCGTGAGAACTTTCTGGACCGCAGGGGGCGTCACCGTGTGTACGGTATGATTCGCCTGGTAGACGAGACATTGGACGAGCTGGCAGCGGAGCTTATTAAGGATGAGAAGGACCATTTGATGATTTTGAGCCGGATTGACGAAATCCGGGGCTTGCTTTTGGATATTTTTACGTGATATACGGGAGTAATGCAGTTGTTTGAAAGAGGTAGGACGTGTAACGGAAGGGAGGGGTTCGTATGGCGGATTTTAAGGATATTATCGGACACGAGCAGGTGATTCATCATATGCAGAATGCCATCCGTCAGAAGAAGTTTTCCCATGCGTATTTGTTGTGCGGGGAGGCCGGAAGCGGAAAACGTCTTGCGGCGGAAGCCTTTGCCAAGACCGTTCTATGCGAGGAAGGCGGTATCGAGGCTTGCGGCAAGTGTAAGTCCTGTAAGCAGATTGAGTCGGGCAACCATCCGGATTTCCGGACCGTGGTGCGGGAAAAGGCGACCCTGGGAGTCAAAGAAATCAGAGAGCAGGTCACTGCGGATGTGCAGATTAAGCCTTACAGCAGTGCGTATAAGATATATTTGATTGACGAAGCCGAGAAGATGACGGAGGAGGCGCAAAATGCTCTCCTAAAGACCATCGAGGAGCCGCCGGAGTATGCGGTATTTTTATTGTCGGTCACAAGACAGGAACTTTTGCTGCAGACGGTATTGTCCCGCTGTGTGCTTTTAACCTTCCATCCGGTGGCAACGGAGAAGATTAAGCAGTTTCTGATGGAGAAAAAGGGTGTTCCGGATTATCTGGCGGAGAGCGCGGCGACGTTTTCCGGAGGGATTACGGGACGTGCCGTGAAGTTTTCGGAGTCGGAGGCCTTTACGGAGCAGCGGGATGAAGTGTTGCATCTGGTAAAGCACGTGGACGAGATGACCATGGCGGAGATTATGGAACAGGTAAAGCTCTTTGCCGCTAAAAAAGATACCGCGGAGGAGTATTTGGAAATGATTCTTTTGTGGTACCGGGATGTGCTCTTATATAAGGCCACAAAGAATTTAAATATGCTTTTGTTTAGAGACCAGCCGGAGACCATTGCGGCCCAGGCCGGGAAGCGCAGTTTTGAAAATCTGCAAGGTATTGTAGAAGCATTGGAACAGGTAAAACAGCGTATGAAGTCGAATGTGAACTTTGAAAATGCGTTGGAATTGCTGTTGTTATATATGAAGGAGGTTTAGGAAGAATGAAGGTTGTAGGTGTTAGATTCCGGAAGGCGGGGAAGGTATATTATTTCGATCCGCTGGAGTTTGATATAAAGCAGGGCTCTAATGTTATCGTAGAGACCGCCAGAGGCGTTGAATTCGGTTATGTGGTGATGGGAATCCGGGATTTGCCGGAGGAGAAGATTACCCAGCCGTTAAAGCCGGTGCTTCGTCCGGCAACGGAGGAGGATGTAAAGACTCAGGAGGAGAATGCGGTAAGGGAAAAGGAAGCCTTTCAGGTTTGTCTGGAAAAGATTCGCAAGCACAATCTGGAGATGAAGTTAATCGATTCCGAGTATACCTTTGATAATAATAAGCTGCTCTTTTATTTTACGGCAGACGGACGTGTAGACTTCCGTGAGTTGGTAAAGGATTTGGCGTCCGTATTTAAGACCCGTATTGAGCTCCGTCAGATCGGTGTCCGTGACGAGACGAAGATTTTAGGCGGTATCGGCGTATGCGGTCGTGCTCTTTGCTGTCATACCTACTTGTCCGAGTTCATTCCGGTGTCCATTAAGATGGCAAAGGAGCAGAATTTGTCTTTAAATCCGACGAAGATTTCCGGTGTGTGCGGTAGACTGATGTGTTGCTTAAAGAACGAGGAAGAGGCGTACGAGGAGCTGAACAGTCATCTTCCGAATGTGGGAGAATATGTGACCACTCCGGACGGTTTACGAGGTGAGGTACAGAGTACCAGTGTATTGAAACAGTTGGTAAAAGTGGTGGTAACGTTAGATAACGATGAAAAGGAAATCAGAGAGTATAAAGCTACGGAGTTAAAGTTTAAACCGCGCAGAAGACAGGAGAAGGTGCAAATGGATGACGAACTCCACGCACTGGAGCAGTTGGAACGCAAGGAAGCAAAGAAATAAGGGGATTTTTATGACGCAGACAGGTGAGACCGGTCGCTCTCCGGAGCTTTCTGCCCGCTATGCATTGGCGGAGCAGTTGATAAAGGACGGAGAACGGATCGATGAACTGCAACGAAACGAATACTTGATTTTTCAGCATCCGGGACGGTTTTGTTTTGGGATGGATGCGGTACTGTTGTCGGCCTTTGTACGGATTAAGCCGGGGAGCAAAGTGCTTGATATGGGCACCGGCACCGGGATTTTGCCGATTTTAACGGAGGCAAAGACGCCGGGAGAGCATTTTACCGGGCTGGAAATTCAGGAGGAAAGTGCCGACATGGCCAGACGGAGCGTTGCGGTGAATGGTCTTTCCGAAAAGATTGACATTTGCGTCGGAGATATTAAGGAAGCCGGCCGGATTTTCGGAGCGGCTTCTTTTGATGCAGTGACATCAAATCCGCCGTATATGACGGCAGAACACGGGTTGCAGAATCCGAACCTGCCGAAGGCCATTGCCCGTCATGAGGTGCTTTGCACTCTGGAGGACGTGGTACGGGAGGCAGCCTATG
>JAZUBD010000320.1:0-1908 GCA_045638305.1 Lachnospiraceae bacterium | reverse complement strand
TGGTGCCGATGGGCTCCAAGAATGTACTGAACAGACGCGGAGAAATCTCGCCGATGGTAAAGGACGGATGAACCGTGATTTTTGCTTTTTGTGCCATAATAACCTCCTCCATATACTGGACTAATCCTAGGCATGCCGGTGTGTTATGTATACCCCTGAACCCGGGAAACCGTAGATTAGCGTTCTAACTCATATTACTATCGTAACAAAGACAAGAGGATATGTCAACGACAGCATCTAAGCAACGATGTGAAAATATGAACGCGAAGTTCAAATCTATGAAAGCAGTTTCAAAAAACTATGTGAAAAAACCGAAAGGATGAAAGAAAGGCATTGCAAAATAGAAAAACATAAGGTATACTGAAAGTAACAGAGAATAGGAGGTTCCCTATGGCAGAATATACAAAGGCGTGGCTTTCGTATAAAATGAAAGCGCTTACAAATTACGTTTTGTGGAGCAGAGTAGCAGTAGTAACAGATGAAAAAATGAATCCGGTGCCTCAGACCGTGGAAACGGCGGTGAAGGAGCTTGCCCGTGCGGGAAAAGAATTGTTCGGCAGAGATATGGAAATCGAGAGGAAGCATGCTTCCTTTTTCGGTGCGGAACCGTCTGCGGTAGAGTTGAAGAATCTGACCGGGTACGGATACGGTTTTGTGTTAATCGTATCGCCGAGTCTGGCGGCCGAGTATAAAGATGGTTACCGGCTGGTGGTTACCGATACGGCTGCTTATGTCATTGCGGGAACCGGCCGCGGTATATTGTACGGTGCCTTTGATTTGATTCGTACGGAACAGATAGAGGATACCCTGGAGGCGGGAGAAAAGAAGGTGATTCCGGACAATCCGCTCCGCATGATGAATCACTGGGACAATATGGATAACAGTATCGAGCGCGGATATTCCGGTGAGTCCTTTTTCTTTAAGGATAATACGGTGGTGGTAAACGACCGTACGAGAGAGTATGCGAGACTGTGTGCTTCTGTCGGTATTAATGCGTCTGTAATTAATAATGTAAACGTAAAAAATGCGGCAACGTATCTTATTACTCCACGGTATGAAAGCGAGTTGAGAGAGATGTCGGAGATTTTTGCGGAATACGGCATTGATTTATATTTGTCACTTAATTTTGCGGCTCCGATGGAGATCTCGGGGTTGACGGTGTCGGACCCGTTAAACGAGGATGTCAGAGCATGGTGGAAGAGAGTAATGGAGCGTGTGTTTACCTCCATTCCGAAGCTGGGAGGCTTTCTGGTAAAGGCGGATTCCGAGGGACGGCCGGGACCGCATACCTACGGCAGAACCCAGGCCGAGGGAGCCAATATGTTAGCCGAGGCAGTGGCTCCGTACGGCGGAACGATTATTTGGCGTTGTTTTGTATATAATTGTACCCAGGACTGGCGTGATCGTAAGACCGATCGTGCCCGTGCGGGATATGACCACTTTAAGCCGTTAGACGGACAGTTTGCGGACAATGTGGTGCTGCAGATTAAGAACGGTCCGATGGATTTCCAGATTCGTGAGCCGATTTCTCCGTTGCTTGGCGGTCTCGAGAAGACAAATCAGATTCTTGAGGTGCAGGCGGCACAGGAATATACCGGTCAGCAGAGACATTTCTGTTACCTGATTCCGATGTGGAAGGAGGTTCTGGACTTTAAGACTTATTGTGCATCGAAGAACGATACGGTGGCAGATATTGTGGCGGGACGGACCTATCATCAGAATGCATGCGGTATGGCGGCGGTAACCAACACCGGTAACGATGAAAACTGGACCGGACACGATTTTGCGGCACTGAACTGGTACGGCTTCGGCCGACTGGCATTTAGCACCTCTCTTTCTGCAAAGGAAATCGCGGAAGAGTGGATTAAGCTTACGATTACAAAGGATGAAAAGGCAAAGTCGGATCGT
>JAZUBD010000319.1:0-6405 GCA_045638305.1 Lachnospiraceae bacterium | reverse complement strand
GGTCAGAATCCCTTCCTCCTCACAGGATAAAAGAACCGGTGCAAAGAACCTTTTCGCATAGTAATGAAGTGCCTTCCAGCGGCCGTAATAATCAACGGAAGACCAGCTTGCCACCGGCCAGCAATCGTTTAACTGCCAGATTACCGTACCCATACAGCGGCCTCTCCATCTGCGGAAATGTTCTACACCGTAACGGATGGCCTGGGCCTGCAAAAGCTGGGATGCATACACAATCCGGTCAAACGAAGTCGGGTACAGATAGGTCTGGGCCATGTAATTGGAAATCTTACCGTTGGCCGCCGCGTTTCTCTGGTGTTTCTCCATCACATAGGAGTAAATATTCCTATCTTCCGGAAGGGTGAAGGTCTCAATGGTCCTTACCGAAGGGAAGGCCTGGAAGCCAAACTCGGACAGATACCGGAAATGAAACTTCCGATACTCGGTAATCGGTTTGTTTCCGTGCCAAACATCCCAATAATGGACATCCCCCCGGTTCTCGTCGTTGGGCTCGTCAAAACAACCTCCGCTGGACGGACTGGCCGGCCAGTAGAAGGTCTCCGGGTCATACTCCTTTAGCACCTTCGGCAATATGTATTCATACATTTTTACGTAATCGCTTTGTTCCTTCGGAGAATTGACCCATTCTCCCTGCTTTACAAACAACTCCATTTCGTTATTGCCGCACCACAATCCCAGGGACGCATGATGGCGCAAACGTTTGATATTGTCCTTAAACTCCGCGATAATATTTTCTTCAAATTCCTCCGACAAATCGTACACCGCACAGGCAAACATAAAATCCTGCCATACCATCAGTCCCAATTCGTCACAGGCATCATAAAACCAATCCTCCGGATAATACCCACCGCCCCAAACCCGGATACTGTTGAAGTTTGCCGCCTTGGCATCCTCCAAAAGGCGTCTCGTCCGTTCTCTGCTCGTCCGGGCAATCAAATTGTCCTCCGGAATATAATCAGCGCCCATGGCAAAGATTTCCACGTCGTTTACCTTATGAGCGAACCGCTCTCCGTAAGCATCCGGCTCCGTTGCCATAGTCATGGTACGCAAACCGATACGACGTTCCCAGACATCCAGTAAATTCTCTCCGAGATATAAGGATACCCTTACCGTATACAACGGCTGCGCCCCGAAACCGGCCGGCCACCAAAGCTGCGGATTCTCAATACGGACCGGTGCAACACCGTCTCCCGCTGCTACCACCACACCCTCCGGGTCTTTCACTTCTACCGCTACGGAAAGTCCGCAAAGCTCCGGCTCTGCCTTCAAAAGCAACGTACCGGTTTTTCCGTATACAAACGCTTCCGCGGAAGCAGACTGCAATTCCACCCGGGTATGCAATTCTACCGCACCATCCTCATGCTTTTGTGTCACATAAGTGCTATCGATTCGCGCGGTATCATAAGCCACCAAGGACACCGGACGCCACAGGCCTACACCGGGCAGTCTCGGGCCCCAGTCCCAACCGAACATACAATGCGCCTTCCGAAGATAAGGAAATCCCCGCATGGCGTCAGAGGTACCATCCAGGCGCTTTGCCGCATACCTCTCCCTGATATACTCCGTCGGAGAATGAAACTCTACCGCCAATGTATTACGGCCTTCCCGGAGTATGTCCTTTACATCGAACTCCCAGATTCTGTGCATATTGTCCGCATGCCCCAGCAATTCGCCGTTTAAGAACACATCCGCCAGGGTATCGATTCCCTCAAACCGTAACAACACTCTGTCTTTCCCACAAATGTCGGAGTCTGCAAAAAACTCCGTCCGGTACTCATATTCCCGCTCCGACAACGTCAAAGCCTCAAGCTCATTATCCCGATAGTACGGATCCCCGATTTTGTCATTCCGAAGCAAATCCGAATACAAGTCTCCCGGAACAAAAGCCGGGATAAAATTATCCCAGCTTCTGTCCTTCATCATCCAATTGTTATCTAACGAAACAATAATCATCTGACACCTCACCGCGTAAAATTTCTATTCATATTCAAACCGGTTCACAATTTCCCGCAACTCATTCATACTCTCTACCGTATCGTTGGTCAGGGTATAATTGTCGCTGGTGGCATTCACTACATCTGCCGTTTTCACTGCAATATCATTTACTCCCGCGCTGGTCTCTTCTACCGTCCGGGATACATGTTCCACCCCATCCGATACCTTCTGAATCGACCCGGCCAATGCCACAATCTGCTCGGAAATGTTATCCATACGTGCCTTAAAGGTATCTGCATCCTGACGATATTGTGCGCCAGTCCGGTTAAAGTTATCAAAATCCGCCAGCACCGTTTCTTCCAGGAAACTACTGGTATGTTCCATACTCTCCGTTATATTGGTTACCGCACTGTTCACTTCATTGATAATGCCGTCAATATCCTTCACTGTCTCTAAGGAGCGCTGCGCCAGTTTACTGATTTCCTGGGCTACTACCGCGAAGCCTTTGCCTGCGTCTCCCGCTCTTGCTGCTTCAATACTTGCATTCAGGGAAAGCAGACTGGTCTGGTCGGAAATATCAACAATGGCTGCCGTTAATTCATTAATCTTCTCTACAGCTCCCAACCCCTCCAACGCTCGTCCGGTCTTGCTACGAATCTGCTCATACATCTTTCTCGTCTGTGCAATCGCGTTCTGGGTAGAGCTCTGCATTTCCTCTGCGCGGCCTGCCACTTCTTCGGAAAAGCGATTGCTAAGCTCCGTTTCCCGTCCGATTACTTCTGCCTGATTCCGCATATCTTCCATATAACGAGTCATATTCCGGGTCACGTCACTCACCTGCTCGGTACTTGCCGCCAGTTGCTCCGTTGTCGCGGAATTATCGGTACAAAAAACATGTACCTGATTGCTGGAAGACTCCAGTTTCTGCATATTCCCCCCTACCGTACGGTTGGTATGATCGATACGTGTCACCACATCGTACAGATTATTACTCATCTCCCGCACCGCCCGGCCGATAACTCCGGTTTCATCCTTACGCTCGCAAAGACGGTCCATATTCTCCGGAAGCTTAATCTTTAGCTTCGCGGTATCATTAATAATCCCCGTCACCTGATTCAACGGCTTCGTAAAACGCCGGATAACAACCGTGGAAACAAGTACAACAAGAACCAGCACCACCAATGCCACAACCAATGCCATTACAGACATTCCTACAAGCGGTCTTGTCAACTCCGAACCGCTTGCGCAAATAATCATAATGGACTTATTTGCGGTTACATAGTAGCTGGCATACATGGGCTCTCCGTCTTCTTCAAACTCCATGCACAGATTATCCGGTATTACTCCCTTATTAATCGACGCCACCACATCTGTAATTGCCGCATTCTTATTCGGCTTTCCGATATAAGACTCATCCGCATGATACCGGATAATACCGCTCTTATCTACCACGTAATAATAGAACTCCTCCAAACCGGTGATCTCCATTTTACCGAGGATTGCCGTATACTGCTCTGTGGTTAAACCGGTGTACTGCTTAATTCCGTCGTTAATATTTTCCTCTTCCTTGTCAATCAGCTTACCGTAGGATGTGGCCATATTCAACATTTTGCCGTAGGCGGAATCGATTACCAAATCCTTAACATACGACACCATAATCAGAATCGTCACCGCAACAGATGCAAGCACACCAAGCACCACAAGTGAGCTTATCTTTGTTTGAATCGAGTGAAGCTTTCCCTTCGTCTTTTCTCCTTTAATCGCAACATTCTTTACTCGTTTCATAACGCCGCCTCCTTCTTTTCTTCATTTCTCCGTATTTATCTTAAAATTGACAAATTATTCCCCTTTACAACATTTATTATACCACAATTCCTTCTTTTTTGCCACTCTTTTCTCTGCAATTTCCAACAAAAAAAGAAAGCTGCCGCTTTGCGACAGCTTCCCCGAATCAGCTTAATATGCTCCCTTTCTCTGCAACAGAGAGGTTACCGTTTTTAACATAATCTTAAAATCCAGCCAGATGCTCCAGTTATCGATATACTCGGTATCCAGTTCCACAATCTTCTCAAAATCCGTAATCTGGCTACGGCCGCTTACCTGCCACATTCCGGTAATTCCCGGCTTGATACTCATTCTGCGCCAGTGGGTACGCTCGTATTTTTCCACCTCATCCAGTGTCGGCGGTCTGGTGCCCACAAGACTCATACTTCCGAACAATACATTAAAAAACTGCGGTAACTCATCAATACTGGTTTTTCGGATAAACTTACCCACCTTGGTAATACGCGGGTCATCCTTAATTTTAAACATCAGACCGTCTTTGACTTCGTTCTGTTCCTGAAGCTTTGCCTTCAGTTCCTCCGCATCCACACACATACTGCGGAACTTATACATCTCGAATATACTACCGTTGATACCGGCTCTCTTCTGTTTAAAAATCACCGGACCCTTGGAATCCAACTTAATGGCAATGGCTGTAATTAACATAATCGGTGAAAACACGATAATTCCGAGTAAGCTTCCGATAATATCGATGATTCGTTTGATTGCTTTGGATGAATCATCCAGACAAACCCTGTGATAGGTCACAACCGGATAGGTTCCCACACTGCTGACGTAACGATGTGCACCGTGTGCCTGGAACAGCTTTACGATAATACGTACCGATACACCCATGTCCAAACAAATGTCAATGTACTGCTGGATATCCACCATATCCGTCTTACGATTCATAATATACACTTGACCGATGGCATTCTCATGCACAATCCGTTCCAAATCCTTCACGCTTCCGAGATACCGATCATCCGTCGTATCTTCCATGCTGACGTAACCCACCAGCCGGACCGATGTATTGCTCTTATACAAATACTTTTTAAATGTACCGAAACGATCGATATCACCTACCAACAACACCCGCGGAGCATTAAACTTCCAGTGGGTAGCCAGAAAACGCACAAAAAAAGCACCGACGAGAATCAACACATAGGACGCAATGACATATGCGCAAAAGAAACGCAGCTCAAAGGAATGATTCAGCAGGTAATCGATTGCCATTACCGCTACCGGAAGCAGCGAAACAACAAAAGATTTCGTAATGGTAAAAATGGTACGGTCCACATAGAAAAACGTGGTAATATTATACGTACGGGCATTTTTATTCACCATAATAAAAATCACCATAAATACGACACAAATCGGTCCGTACAGTTCCAATGCTTCATACAGCGAAAGGCCCGCTATCACAGTTGCAATCAAAAAAGCCACAACCATCCAACAGCAGTCGCAAACTATATGTAATAAATTTGTACTTACATCCCGATTAAACTTACCCAATTTAATCGCCTCCTCGCAAAATCTAGGCCATATGGCCTACATAGTAATATTATAACATCGAATTGTCTGAATGTAAATAGCCCAATCAATTATTATCCCACATTTACACAAAGCAACGTCGCCCCAGCGTTCATTCCATGAGCATTGTTAGTATATACACAAAAACAAAATTTTGTCAATAAGCCGCCATTCCTATCCGTTCTCCTTCTCTTTCTCATGAAAGAAGCCCCCTTCTTTTGAAAGGGAGCCTCTTCATGCCCATATTATTTAAATGCTCTTACTTCTCCATGGTAATGGTTACCTGTGCCTCTTTTTCCTTCGGACCTAACGGCTTTTCTGCCTTTTCCTTCGGGCCGGCCGGCTTTTCCTTCTCATGCGGCGGTACCGGGCCCGGCTTCTTAGTCGGTTCCGGAGTTACAAGGGTTACATCCTTATCCTCATCTTCAAAGGTAATGGTCACTTTAGACTCTTCCTTTTCCTTCGGACCTACCGGCTTTTCCTTCTCGTGTGGCGGTACCGGCTTTTCCTTCTCGGTTACTTCGCCGGTTACGGCATTGACGATATACTCGTAGTGATCCTTATCCACATGGAAGTGAATCTTGAATTCTGCGCCTTCCTTATGGTTGTGATACTTAATGTCACAGGTGGTCAGCTCTGCCATCTCCACACCGGCTGCCTCCAATGCAAGGTTCAATGCCTTATCTGCGGTAATCTTGGTATCCACCGGAGTCTCGGTTACGGTGTTCTCAATCATCATTCTGCTGAGTACGTTTCCGTTTACGGAATTAATCACGTACACATAATCATACAAACCAACGCTGAACTCAACCTGATACTCACTGTTCTCGGATACATATAAAAGCTTGGTAAGCTTTGCATCGCTTGTGGTAACACCTGCATCATTAAATGCAATATTCATTGCCTGGATTCTGGTGATTTCCGGAACCGGAGTTGCGGTCGGTGCCGGAGTCGCGGTCGGAACCGGAGTCGCGGTCGGAACCGGGGTTGCGGTCGGAACCGGAGTCGCGGTCGGTGTTACTTCCGGAGTCACTTCCGGAGTTGCGGTCGGTGCCGGAGTTGCGGTCGGAACCGGGGTTGCAGTCGGAACCGGGG
>JAZUBD010000318.1:0-5320 GCA_045638305.1 Lachnospiraceae bacterium | reverse complement strand
CCGGTGAATACGGAATTCGTAAGCAAAAGCGTAATTCCAAGGGAGAGACAGTAACGGTGACCGACTGGTACAGATGCAGCGGTACCCATCGGGAGTTTATCGATGACCAGGCAGTGTGCGGAAGTACGAGACATGAGAACGGTTTGTTAAACGGTATCTTGCCGTTTGATACCGCAGATAATAAGGCGTATAAGCCGGAATATGTGGCAGGCTTTGCATCGGAGCGCTATTCCGTGGGCTTAAAGGATGCGTGGAAAACAGCCAAGGGAAAGATTATCATGCGACTTAACAGTAACATTAAGAGAAAAATTATGACGGACCATCATGCGGATGATGTGCGTTCCTTGCAGCTTGATCCATCCTTTCAGGATATCAAATATAAATATTTGCTTCTTCCGGTATGGATGGCGAGCTTTAAGTTTAACGGAAAAGTATATCGTTTTATGGTAAACGGGCAGACCGGACGTGTGTCCGGAAAGATTCCGATTTCGCCGGCAAAGGTGGCTATCACGGTAGTAGGAGTTCTTGCGGCACTTGGAGTCTTGTGGTTTATCGCAAATCTTTAACGAGGATGAAGGGGGTCTGCCGGTAAGGCGGCTCCTTTCTTTGGATGGAGGAGGAACAAAAAGGATGGAGCAAGAGACAGCTGAATTGAAAGGATATGGGACATTGCCAACCGTAGAGATAAAAACGGATTCCGGAAGAAAATGCCCGCGGTGTCGCGGGATGATGGAGTTTGACCCGAAGGAAGGGAAACTTCGTTGTTTGAGTTGCGACTATATAGAGGCAGTATTATCCGGGAACGAAGAGGATATCGTTGCGGAGGAACAGGAGTTTATTTATGCCGAACGCGAAGGAAACCACGATTGGGGCGTAGAGAAAAAGACGGTGCGCTGTGAAAGCTGTGGCATAGAAATGATTTATGACAAGGCGGATCCGTTGGAAGAATGTTTGTATTGCGGGTCCGATCGGATCACAGAGATACAGGCGGAGGATATTTTGGCTCCGGGAGGTGTTTGTGTATTTGAATTGGATGCGAAGCAGGCAGCGGAACGATTTGAAAAATGGATCGGAAAGCGGTGGTTTTGCCGGAAGGAAATAAAGGGCTCTGCGCAGCTAAAGAATTTTAAAGGAATCTTTGTGCCGTGCTGGACCTTTGATACCCATACCGAGACTACCTACGATGCGGATTACGGAGTTCGTTATCAGGGGTCGAAAGGTGCAGCAGTGACCGAGTGGGACGGTTGCTGCGGCGAGTACAAAGAATTTATTGATGACCAGGTGGTAGACGGAAGCATTCGTCACAAAAAAGAGTTCCCGGATATAGGAGGGGCATTTCGCACAGCAGATAATAAGTCTTACCGGCAGGAGTATCTGGCCGGGTTTGCAGTGGAGCGTTATTCCGTTGATTTAAAGACTGCCTGGGAGAGCGCAAAGGAGTTAATCTATAAACGGTTACGGAGACATGTATATAATAAGATTCTTGCGCTGTATCATGCGGATGAAGTGGAGAATTTAAATATGACATCTGTCTATACCAGAATCCGATATAAGCATCTGTTACTTCCGGTATGGGTGGTTTGTTTTCATGTGAAAGGGAAATTGTATCGCTTTACGGTAAACGGGCAGGACGGAAGCATTTCCGGTAAGATTCCGGTTTCCGTCGGAAAGATAGCGGCGGTTGTGTTGGGAGGACTTGTGGTGTTAGGCGGTCTGTGTTTTCTCTTATGCAGATAAAAGAATCCGCAGCATACACTGCGGATTCGTAGAGAGGTTTGATTCGTTATTCTTCGGTCATCTGTTTGATGCGGTTGAAGGTGCTTTTGACCGCCGGTATGCAGAGGATGATTACCGTAACTACGCCTTCGATTAAGATGTAAGAGTAGTTATACACAATCGGATAAACAGCGGACAGGGCTTTCGGAAAGTTGTCCGGCATGTAATCCATCCAGTACAGGTAGCCACCCAGGGAATGGAAGGCACCTCTGAGGAAGATGCCCAGAAGATAGCCTTTGATGAGGCCGTTTTTCTTTCCGGCAAACACGCCTGCAAAGCCAAGCGCAGTGAAGGCGAAAAAGTAGTCACAGCACACCTGGAGCGGGGTCAGTATGTAGGTGCCGCCTCCTTGAAGAAATTGCAGGATGCTGTAGGTAAAGGCTACGGTAAGTCCGGTGCGGAGACCGTACCAGTTTCCGATTAAGCAGACAAACAGCATGCTGAACAGGGTAACGGAACCGCCCCATGGCAGCTTGTAAGGCTGCAAATAGGACAGAATAAAGGCCAGTGCCAGACATACTGAGGAGAAGACAAGCTTTTTTGCCTTCCAGTGTGGTTTGGCACTTTCTTTTTGCTTGGAAAAAAGTGTGGCCAGTACAACAATCAGCAAGACAGCAACCGCGCAGGCAACATACCCGGCAGTTGTGAGAACAGCGTAGCCGTCCTCATGAAAACGTTCGATAAACATAAAAAATCCTCCTTGCAAACTGCTTAGGAGGGGCCGTGAATAACCATAAAAATGGTCTGCTTCCTTACGCCGGAATTATCCGGATCAAGTTATGAGGGTCAGTAGCAAGTTGCTACCTCTCAGCATTGGGCTCCCCTAGCGAACTATGATATTTTACAAAGATGAGTATAGCGAGTCGGACTTCTTTTGTCAATAGGGAAATTTCTCGGAAGGAACCGGTTTGCGAAATGCAGAGGAAAGTTTTATTGTTTTTCTTGTGCAGTTATGATAGAATGAGAATGCCAAAGGAGGCATTGAAAATGAGACGAAACATAGGGTTATTGATACTGTGTTGTGTTTTGGGGATAACAGGATGCAATAAGGCGATAGAGGAAGAAATGCCATCGGGACTTCCGGTTCCTACGGCGACGGTAGTCTCGATGCCGGCTGAAGATGCGGAAGCATCGGCGACACCGATGACAACGGCGGGGGCGGATGCGGCACCAATGCCGGAATCGACACCGACTGCCACGCTGGAACCGGCGGTTACATCGACCGATACACCGGAATCGACCGCGACGCAGGCAATAGAAGATAGAAAGATAATTGCTATCGATCCGGGACATCAGGCTAAGGGGAATTATGAAAAGGAACCGGTAGGGCCGGGGGCCACGGAGCAGAAGACGAAAGTTTCCTCCGGAACTCAGGGAGTATCCACGAAGGTGCCGGAGCATGTGTTTGCCCTAGAGCTTTCTTTAAAGCTACGGGATACGCTTGTGGCCAAAGGCTATGAGGTGGTAATGACAAGAGAAACCGCCAATGTGAATATCAGCAATGTGGAGCGTGCGCAGCTTGCAAACGAGGCAGGAGCGGACATTTACATCCGGATTCATGCGGACGGTGCCGACAGCGAGGCGGTAAACGGAATTTCCGTATTGTATCCGTCGGAGAAGAATCATTATGTGGCAGAACTCTCGACCGACAGTAAACGGCTGGCACAGGCGGTATTGGACGAGATGTGTGATGCTACGGGAGCAAAGAAGCGCGGAATTGTGAAGCGGGACGATTTGTCCGGAACCAATTGGGCGCAGATGCCGGTGATTTTGATTGAAGCCGGATTTATGACAAATAAGGCAGAGGATAAAAAGCTGCAAGACCCGGAGTATCAGGAAAAGCTGGTGCAGGGAATTGTAGAGGGGATAGAGGAGTATTTTGAAGAATAAGGAGAGAATCATGCAACAGGAAAGAACAAGAAATATTAAGTTGACACTGGAATATGACGGTTCCCGCTATGCCGGATGGCAGAAAATAGTCGGGAAGGATCGTATGGTAACCATACAGGGAAAGCTGGAGGAGGTACTGGCGAAACTGGAGGGAAAGCCGGTGGAGGTCATCGGTGCGGCGCGGACCGAACCGGGAGCTCACGCTTATGGGCAGATTGCCAACTTTCATACCACGACGGATATGAGTGTGACGGAGATAAAGCAGTATCTGAACCGCTATCTTCCGATGGATATTGCGGTGTTAGAGGCGTGCGAGATGCCGGACCGTTTTCATGCATCTTATCTTGCGAAGGAGTTTGTATACGAGTACAAGGTGACGGTGGGAGATGTCCCGTCGGTATTTGAGCGGAAGTATAATTATTATTGCTTTAAGCGCCCGGACATTGAGAAGATGAAGAAGGCAGCCTCGTATTTGATCGGCGGCCATGACTTCAAAGCTTTTTCCGATAACCGTAAGATGAAAAAGTCCACGGTGCGTGTAATGAAGGATATTACGATTTACGGTGATGATACGGAGATTTTGTTTACTTTTACGGCGGATGATTTCTGGCCGCATATGGTGCGTATTTTGGTGGGAACCTTGCTTTCGGTAGGTAAGGGGGAAACGGAGCCGGAGGCAGTGCAGAAGCTTCTTACTACCGGAGACAGAGAAGCGGCGGGTGAGACCATTGAAGTAAGAGGCCTGTTTTTGTCGGAAGTACGGTATGATGTGACGGAGAAATAGTCAAGAGAGAAAGAGAGTATTCCGGGGATGGCGTGCTGAAACGGAAGCCATCGACCGGCTTAGAACATGAATAGAGAGGTAACGAAGGGACATGAGAATTTTAATTAAAAACGGTTATGTAATCGACCCGGTGACCGGGCGTGAAGGAAACTTTGATATTTTGACAGAGGATACGAAAATTGTCCGTGTGGAGGAGCAGATTGCAGAGAATGAAGCAAAGGCGGACCGTGTGGTAGATGCTACAGGAAAGCATGTTCTTCCGGGTTTTATTGATTTGCACGTACATTACAGAGAACCGGGCCTTGAGTATAAGGAAACCATAGCTACCGGTTCTGCGGCAGCGGCGGCAGGCGGCTATACCACCGTTTGTCCGATGCCGAATACGAAACCGACGACAGATTGTGCCGAGGTGGTACAGACGGTGCTTGCTAAGGCAAAGGAGGCAGGTAAGGTGCGCGTGCTTCCGGTAGGTGCGGTAACTATCGGTCAGAGCGGGACGGAGCTTTCCGATATCGAGGCTATGACAAAGGCAGGTGCGGCAGCGGTGTCCGAGGACGGTAAGTCCGTGATGAATCCGGTGGTATACGTGGAAGGTATGCGTCGGGCAAAGGAAGCGGGACTCCCGGTATTTGCTCACTGTGAGGAGATTTCCCTGGTACGGGGCGGTGTGATGAACGCAGGCGCAAAGGCAGACGAGCTGGGACTTCCGGGTATTACCAATGCGGTAGAGGATATTATTACCATGCGTGATATTTTATTGGCGGAGGAGACCGGCGCAAAGCTTCATCTGTGCCATTGTTCCACCAAGTACAGTGTGGATTTTGTGCGGTTTGCAAAGGAAAAGGGCATCGATGTCACCGCAGAGGTTTG
>JAZUBD010000317.1:0-5695 GCA_045638305.1 Lachnospiraceae bacterium | reverse complement strand
TGACCGAAACGCAGAAAAAGAAAGCCAGACAGGAAATCTCTGCAGGAGAAGCGGATATTATTATCGGAACCCAGACATTGTTTCAGGAAAAGGTGGAATATCAAAAGCTCGGTCTGGTTATTACGGATGAGCAACACCGGTTCGGGGTACGGCAGAGAGAGCTGTTT
Organism: Lachnospiraceae bacterium; assembly: GCA_045638305.1. Classification (GTDB taxonomy): domain Bacteria; phylum Bacillota; class Clostridia; order Lachnospirales; family Lachnospiraceae; genus SIG307. The sequence goes on along the minus strand of JAZUBD010000317.1, from coordinate 5,528 downwards.
TCCGAAAAAGGGGTACATCCGCACATTCTGGTGATGAGTGCCACACCGATTCCGCGGACGCTGGCAATTATTTTATACGGCGATTTGGATATTTCGATTGTGGATGAATTACCGAAAGGAAGAAAACCGATCAAAAACTGTGTGGTGGGTACGGGCTACCGGGATACCGCCCATCGTTTTATTCGAAAACAGATTGATGCGGGACGACAAGCTTATGTGATTTGTGCCATGGTGGAGGATTCCGAGACTACGGAGGCAGAAAATGTCCTGGACTATACGGAGACATTGCGAGAGGCTCTCGGGGGAGATATTTGCGTAGAATATTTACACGGAAAGATGGCGGCAAAGGAAAAGACCGCCCGGATGAACCGGTTTGCGGAGGGCGAAATTAAAGTACTGGTGTCCACCACGGTAGTGGAGGTGGGCGTAAATGTGCCGAATGCCACGGTTATGATGATTGAAAATGCGGAGCGGTTCGGTCTGGCACAGCTTCATCAGCTTCGCGGACGTGTGGGTAGAGGAGATGCGGAGTCCTATTGCATTATGATTAGCTCCTCCGATGCACCGGAAACGATGGAACGGTTGGAGATTTTAAACAAGTCCAATGACGGTTTCTTTATTGCGGGAGAAGATTTGCGGCTGAGAGGGCCGGGTGACTTGTTCGGCATCCGGCAAAGCGGTGAGCTGGAGTTCGCCATCGGTGATATTTATACCGATGCGGCATTGTTAAAAGAGGTCAGCGATACCGTAAACGGATTAAGTAAAAAGGAGGCAGAGGAACTGTATCGTACGTGGTTTTCGGAGGAGGTTTCGGGAAGGATACGCGATATGGCCGAGTCGATTTAAAAAACATGGCAAGTGCCATGTTTTTTTTGTTATGGAATATTGACGAGATTCTTTGCTTTTTCAATATTTTCCTTTTCTTTTTTGAAAAATGTGGTATACTTATTATGTGACTTTATGCGCACGAATCAAGGAGAGAAAGGAGCGGTAACATGCAGAAGCAGTATTCCAATGAACAACTTCATCGGATTGCGGGAGAAAATTACCGTCTTCTTTCGGAGTATTGTGGGGAACTTGACAGAGAAGGCTATTTTTCCGATGCGGGGAAGGTTTTGCATTTGTCGATAGATGAGGTGCTGGATTTATACATACAGTCCCTGATGGTGCAGTTTTTGGTATTCGGCAAGCGGTTAAACGAAGAGGAAGTATTGTTTGCCGCAGGATTGACCGGACAGGACATGTTAGGGCTTCGGGCAGCTTGGATTGCGGGAGATTTAAGCGATGCAATCAGCCGTTCCGCAAAGTTTTTGGAGGCACCGCCGATTCTGCTTCAATTGCTTTGTTTAAGAGATCAGAAAAAGCATATCGGTGTGACGGGGTTGTTTTTTGACTCGTTGTTAAATGTGATGATTTGTCTGTCGTATCTGAATGAGGTAAGAGATACGAATGTATCAAAGTTTATCGGATTGTATTTTGATAAGGTGGCAGTATTTTTGGAAAATAGGGAAGAGGAATCCCGCACGGTGGACGGAAAATACATATTCAAGAAGTTGTGTTCGGGAAATCTTACCGAAGGTTGCCGGATGCTTAGGGAGGCGGGAGATGATTTTTCCACCTATAAGAGTACGTATTTTTACTACCGGCAGAGTACCGGGGCCGCGGTGGCGACGGAGCGCCTGAATGAACAAAGCGACCGGGAAGAGGAAGTACCGGGGTATCTTCCGGAGGCGTTGGCGGATGCCGCGGAAGAAGCGGTGGAGAGCATGAAGGAGAAAAAGGCAGAGGCGGAAATCGACCGGCTGACCGAACAGTTAAATCGTATGGTGGGACTGTCGGCGGTAAAGGAAGAGATTCGGTCCCTGATTAATTTAATAAAAGTAAAAAAACTGCGGGAAAAGTATAAGCTTCCGCAGATGAATATGTCATACCACATGGTGTTTACCGGCAGCCCGGGCACCGGAAAGACAACTGTGGCGCGTTTGGTGGCGCAGATTTACAGAGAGCTGGGGATTTTGAGTAAAGGTACTCTGACAGAGACGGATCGTTCCGGTCTTGTAGCCGGCTATGTGGGACAGACGGCGCTTAAGGTAAAGGAAACGGTGGAACGGGCATTAGGCGGAGTGTTGTTTATCGATGAAGCCTATGCACTGGCACCGGAGCACGCCACCAACGATTTCGGCGGAGAGGCCATCGATACTCTCGTGAAGCTGATGGAGGACCACAGAGACGATTTGGTCATTATTGTTGCAGGCTATACGGATGAGATGCAACGCTTTTTGAAGGCAAATACGGGATTGCAGTCCCGGTTTAACAAGTATATTACCTTTAAGGATTATTCGAAGGAAGAGCTCCTGGCTATTTTGGACTCCATGGCGGCGGAGGCGGGCTTTTGTCTGACCGACGGCGCACGTGCAAAGGTGCGGGAGATGTTAGAGGCAATGGACGAGACGGCCCGGAAGGACTTCGGCAATGCCAGAGGAATCCGGAATTTGTTTGAACGTCTGGTCAGCAACCAGGCAAATCGAATTATTGCGTACAACGCGCAGTCCATCAAGGATATTACCGTGCTGACGGAAGAGGATGTGACTGTGTAGAGGAGGATTTATGGAAGGTGAATTGCAAAAGCGGGTTTCCATTGTGGTGCCGGTGTATAACGAAGCGGCCCATATTCGGACATCCATGGCTTGTGTAGAAAAAATATGTGAAGATGCGGCAATTCCCTATGAGTTGGTGCTGGTGGACGATGGGTCCAAGGACGAATCCTGGGCAATTATTAGCAGCATGGCAAAGGAAGATGAGCGTGTAACGGCAGTACGCCTTTCCAGAAACTTCGGAAAGGAGCCGGCTCTTTGTGCGGGACTTGATGCGGCATCCGGAGATGCGGTCATTGTTATGGATGCGGATTTACAGCATCCGCCGGAGTTTATTCCGGAGATGGTGCGCCTTTGGACGGAGGGTGCCGAGGTGGTAGAGGGCGTGAAGTCTTCCAGGGGGAAGGAAAAGCGTACTTACCGCTTTTGTGCCAAGCTGTTTTACGGAATGATTAATAAAGCCACCGGGATAGATTTTAACAATGCATCGGACTTTAAGCTCCTGGACCGGAAGGTGGTAGAGGCTATGAAGCAGATGCCGGAGCGCATGACCTTTTTCCGGGGCATGTCCGCATGGGTCGGCTTTGAGCGGAAGAGCTTTGAGTTTGAAGTGGCGGAACGGGTGGACGGTGCATCCAAGTGGTCCTTAAAGCGCCTGATTACCCTGGCGGTAACGGCGGTGACCTCTTACACATCCGCGCCTCTGCATTGTATTACCGTGCTTGGCTTTGTGATGTTTATCGGTGCGATTATACTTGGAATTCAGACGCTGTACATGAAGATTGCAGGCTATGCGCAGGATGGTTTTACCACGGTTATTTTGTTACTTCTGTTAATCGGCAGTATGATTATGATCAGTCTCGGTATTATCGGACTGTACCTGATGAAGATATATCATGAAATAAAGGGAAGACCACGCTATCTGACCTCGCGGGTCATCCGTGGAAAAGAGGAGGAAAAGTAGGATGGGAAGTATGTTGTATTTGGCACTGGGCGTGCTGTTCGGGTATGCGGTGTGCGAGACGCTGTTTCCGAATCTGAAAAATTGCGGGGCCACTACCTTTGACGGGAAGCCGTTATCCCTGTCCTCTTATCTGATTCGTATTCCGGCATGGGTATTGGCAGGTCTGGTTCCCCTTACCTGGGTGACCTATCTGACCGCCTATGTGTTAAAGGTGGTTGGAGGTAAGGAGTACCCGCTTCTTACGGCGGATATTATCGTAATGGCATTGTTTTTTGTGCTGACGGCCGGATTGCTTTTTTTGCGGTACCGGAAGGCAAAGAAGGCATCGGCATCTACAGAGAAGGCAGTTTGGTTTACGGTAGGAGAATGGATTTTCTTTGCAATTCTTCTTGTGTTTTTTACGCAGTTGATTTTTGATACCTTCAGCGTGAAGGACGGATATTTAAACGTTGGATTTTCCGTGTACAGTGATTTTGCGCCGCACATGGGCATGATTCGTTCCTTTTCCTACGGGAATAACTTCCCGACGGCATATTCCCATTTTGCCGGTGAGGATATTCGATATCATTTTATGTTCCAGTTCCTGGTAGGAAATCTGGAGCTTTTGGGCATGCGTGTGGACTGGGCATTTAATTTGCCGAGTATTTTCGGTCTGATGGGTACTTGTATGTTGTTATATGCATTAGGTGTACGTTTGACCGGAAAGAGGGCGGTCGGATATCTTACCACGGTGTTCTTTATCTTCCGTAGTTCTCCGAGCTTTTTCCGCTTTTTGGCGGAACTTCCGAAGGAGGAGATTTGGGAGACGTTAAAGACCCAGCAAAGTTTTATCGAGTTTACCCAGAACGAAGGCTGGGGGCTTTGGAATTTGAATGTATACTGTAACCAGAGACATCTGGCTTTTGCTATGGTGGCAATGCTGTTGGCAATTCACTTTTTCCTGCTGTATGTGTTCGAGATGGCAGAAAAGTTAAGCATAAAGCGGGAAGCATTGAAGGTAACGAAAGCGCAAAAGGACATGTTTTCCGGTGTAAAGCGTATCCCGGAATACCTAAAGACCTTCTTCTTTACAAAGACTGCCTTCGGCGTAAAGCATCCGGGACAGGCGCTGTTTCTCGGTATTTTACTGGGAGCACTGGCCTTCTTTAACGGTTCGGTATTAACGGCCTGTTGTGTAATGTTGTTCTTTTTGGCAGCGGTATCGGACCACAGATTGGATTATCTGATTAGTGCAGGCGTTGCGCTGGTACTGTCCCTGTGTGAGTCAAAGCTTTTTATTGTAGGTTCGGCGGTATCCCCGAAGTATCAGTTCGGCTTTTTGGCAGCCAACAAGACGCTGTTCGGTTCCATAGACTATATGTGGCAGCTGTGGGGCATTTTGCTGTTGTTTATCGGAGCGTATCTGCTCTTGGGAAGAGGCGTAAAGCGTTATTTGGTATTTGTGTTTGCAGTACCGCTTCTGATGGCTTTTACGGTTTCCCTGACGCCGGATATCACGGTAAATCATAAGTTTGTCATGATGGCAGAGATGTTGTTGTCGGTATTCCCTGCAATTATCATTACGGGCTTATGGGAAAAGGGGTGTGTGCTTGCGACAAATCAACCGGTTATGCGAAGAATTGTAGCGGCGCTGTTGGTGGTATTTTTGACCATTACCGGCTTCTTTGAATATTTTATCGTACAGAGACAGTATCAGGCGGTGTATAACCCGCAGGATCCGAGAACGGTATGGTTTAAGGAAAATACGGACTCTCAGGACGTGATTTTATCCGCGCCGTATGCATTAAACGAGGTGGTATTGGGTGGCGCTATGCTTTACTACGGACATGCCTATTATGCCATGTCTGCGGGATACGATACCTATACAAGGGAAGAGTATGTGAAGCAGATGTACGAGGCAACTTCTCCGGCGGAACTGGATGCGTTGGTACAGGAGCACGGAATTACCCATATCATTGTGGACCGGGATG
>JAZUBD010000316.1:0-5860 GCA_045638305.1 Lachnospiraceae bacterium | reverse complement strand
ACCGGTTTCTTCAAGAGTGTAGGTCATACCGTTCGTTCCTTTGTTGCTTCCTTTACCGTAGACTATGATGCTCTCGGTAACGTATACGAAGGCGAAGAGGCAATTACGGTTTGGATTACCTCCGGTCGTGACCAGAGTAATGTATTAAAGACTCTCGTGGATGATGTATTTACTCCGGAGACCGGCATTCCGGTTAACGTTAAGTTAGTACAGGCACCGATGGTATTGAATGCGACTTTGGCAGGCACCGGTCCGGACATCGCAATTCAGATGCCGCAGGGTGACCCGGTTAACTACGCACTTCGTGATGCGGCCGAGCCGCTGAACCAGTTTGAAGGCTGGGAAGAGGTAGTAGCTCAGTATCCGGCCAGCGCAATGGCTCCGTACTATTTCGAAGGTGATTTGTACGGTATTCCGTTGACCCACGTTTACAACGTAATGTTCTATCGTTCCGATATTATGGAAGACCTTGGTGTAGAGGCTCCGAATACCTGGAATGAGCTTCTTGATATCCTGCCGACCTTACAGCAGAACAATTTGGAAGTTGCGATTCCGTCTACCGAGCGTTTGATTGCAGGTACTGCGAATCCGGACCTTTCCACTTATATCGCGTTGCTGTATCAGAACGGCGGTACCATGTACAACGACAAGTTGACCAAGAGTACCCTTGCAAGCGAAGCAGGTGTTAAAGCATTCGAAATGTACACCAGATTCTACAGCCATTACGGACTTCCGTTGGCGTTTGACTTTGCAAACCGTTTCCGTTCCGGTGAGATGCCGCTTGGTATGCAGGACTATGATACCTACAATACCTTAGTCGTATTGGCACCGGAGATCAGAGGTCTCTGGGAGTTCTCCCTGATTCCTGGTACGGAATTGGACGATGGTACGATTGACCGTTCCGCTTCCTCTTGGGGAACCTCTTCCATGATTATTAAGAATGAGGACCGTTCCGAGGAACTGACCCAGAAGTGTTGGGAGTTCATGAAGTGGTGGGCAGATTCCGAGACTCAGACCAGATACGGTCGTGAGCTCGAGGCAGTAATGGGCTCCTCCGCAAGATTCCAGACCGCAAACAAGATTTCCTTCGAGGAGCTTCCGTGGAGTGCGGATGAGATGGCAATCTTAAAGGAGCAGTGGTCCTGGACCGAGCAGGTTCCGGAAATTCCGGGCGGTTACTTTGTAACCCGTCACATCACCAATGCGGCTCGTAAGGTATACAACGAGAAGCAGGATCCGCGTGAGACCTTACTTGACTATGTAGACACGATTAACGACGAGATCACGAAGAAACGTGAAGAGTTCGGTTTAGAGATTGAAATCGAATAGAAAGGAGGATGACATGAGTAATAAAAATAGTACACTTGCACTTTATATGCGTAAGAAGAAGATGGAACGTCAGATTATGTGGAAAAAGGCAAAGGCAAATAAGAACTGTTACCTGTTCATTCTGCCTTACCTGTTATTGTTCACATTGTGTTTCATTGTTCCGATTGCAATGTCTCTGTTCTTAAGCTTCACTTACTTTAACGTATTGGAGCCGGCAGAATTCCGTGGCATGCAGAACTATATCAACTTAATTCTTGCCGATGACGTATTCCTGACATCTGTGAAGAATACCTTCGTATTGGCAGGTATCATCGGACCGGTAGGTTATCTTGCATCCTTCCTGTTCGCATGGATGATTAACGAATTGCCGCGTTACTTAAGAGCGGTTGCTGTCGTAGTATTCTACGCACCGTCTCTTGCAATGGCTTCCACCATGGCAATTTGGAAAATCATCTTCAACAACGACCCGTACGGTTGGATTAACTCCTTCCTGCAGGTGTTCGGTGAAGAGCCGGTATTGTGGTTGTCCAATCCGCAGTACATGTTAATTGTAGTAATCGTTGTTTCCGTATGGTCCAGTTTGGGTGCAGGTTTCCTTGGTTTCGTAGCAGGTTTCCAGGGTCTTGACCGTTCCCAGTACGAGGCAGCTTATGTAGACGGTTTGAAGAACCGTATGCAGGAGCTCTGGTACATTACTCTTCCGAGCATGAAGCCGATGCTTATGTTCGGTGCAATCAACTCCATTACCTCCGCATTCAACGTATCCGATATTCCGGAGCAGTTGTGTGGTAATCCGAGTACGGACTATGCGGTACATACCGTTGTTACCCACTTGAAGGACTACGGTAGTGTCCGTTTCGAAATGGGTTATGCATCCGCAATCGCAACGGTTCTCTTCCTTGCAATGCTTCTTTGTAATAAGGCAGTCCAGAAGTTGTTGATGAGAGTCGGAAACTAATCCGGACTTGATGATAAAATGAAGCATGCAGTGTTTTGAAAAACAAGAAAAGGAGAGAAGCGATGAAAAAGATTAGATTAAAGCGCAGAAAGCCGGGCCGTTCCCGTGGCGGCGACCTCGGCGTATATATCATTTTAACATTGTTCGGCGTAATGTTTGCGATTCCGCTTGTAATGGCAGTATGTCAGGCATTTAAGCCGTTAGACGAACTTTATAAGTTCCCGCAGACCATTTTGGTTTACAACCCGACCATGAATAACTTTAAGGACCTGTTCGTAATTATGGGTCAGTCCTGGGTACCGTTCTCCAGATACATATTCAATACCGTATTTATTACGGCAATCGGTACCGCAGGTCGTCTCTTAATTGCATCCATGGGTGCTTACGTACTTGCAAAGTACGACTTCCCGGGCGGAAGAAAGCTGTTCGCTATGATTACTACGGCGATTATGTTTAACGGTTACGTTACTCAGATTCCGTTGTACCTCGTATTTGCAAAGCTGGGCTGGATTGATACCTTCATGGCGCCGATTATTCCGGCACTTGCAGCACCGATGGGTCTCTTCCTTATGAAGCAGTTCATGGAAGGTATCCCGAATTCCCTGCTTGAGGCAGCGAAGATTGATGGTGCAAAGGAATGGGGTATCTTTACGAAGATCGTAATGCCGAACGTAAAGCCGGCATGGTTGACCTTGATTATCTTCGCAGTACAGGAGTTGTGGAACAATCCGCAGTCTACCTACATTTACTCCGAGGAATTAAAGACCCTTCCGTACGCACTTTCCCAGATTACCGCCGGCGGTATTGCCCGTGCGGGTGCAGGTGCAGCGGTTGGTTTGTTCATGATGATTGTACCGATCGGTATCTTCATCTTCTCCGAGAGTAACATCTTAGAGACGATGGCAAGTTCCGGTATTAAGGAATAGGAGGAGAGAATTATGAAGCTTAAAAAGAAAATTGCAGTAGCTCTCCTCGCGGTAATGGCAGTGATTACTGCCTGTCCGACCGGAGTTGCAAACGCAACCGAAGTAAATACGTATACGTATAACTATGACTACTGGGGATTAGAGTATGAATCTCCGGATGCTTACCAGCCGGTGTCCTATACCGACGGTAAGATGTTGGGAATTACCCCGTTTAAGCAGGCACAGAGCATGTTTGTCCGTGACAACAGTATCTATGTGGTAGATACCGGTAACAACCGTATCGTTGAGATTCTGGTGGAAGGTGACACCATGACGGTTGTCAGAGAGATTACCGAGTTTACCGGTGAGTCCGAGGTACTGACGCTTTTAACTCCGCAGGATATTTATGTGGACACCAACGGTGATTTGTACATCGTGGACCAGGGTAACTTCCGAATCCTTCATTTGACCAAGGATTTGCAGTTGGTAAAGGAAATGGGCAAGCCGGACAGTAAGCTTCTGGATGCAGACAATCCGTTTGAGCCGAAGAAGATTGTTGTTGACCGTGCGGGCCGTATGTTCGTTCTTGCAAAGAACGAGAACCAGGGTGTAATGCAGTTTGAGCCGGACGGCGAGTTTGTAGGCTTTATCGGCGCAAGCGAAGTTACGGTTAGTTTAATCGATATTATTAAGAAAAAGTTTTCCACCAAGGCTCAGAGAGATCAGATGATTGACTTTGTACCGACGGAGTATAACAACCTTTACATTGACCAGAAGTCCTTTATTTACTGTACCACCGATGTGTTTGCGGAGGAAGACCTGGATGCTGGTAGCGCAAAGCCGATTCGTAAGTTAAACTCCCTCGGCGGCGACATCTTAATCCGTAACGGCGGATGGGTTCCGTGCGGTGACTGGCAGTGGGATGATGCGGCAGGCATGAACGGCCCGTCCCGTATTGTGGATATTACCGCAATGGAGGATGAGACCTATTATGTAGCAGACCGTATCCGTGGCCGTATTTTTGCATACGACGAGCAGGGCCACCTGCTGTATGCGTTCGGTGGTCCGGGTAATAAGTTGGGTTACTTCATGTATCCGATTGCCATTGAACACATGGGAACCGACTTATATATTCTGGATACTACCACCGGTGCGATTACCAGATTTACCAGAACCGAGTTCGGTAACCTGATTCACAGTGCGCTGGATGAGTATTCCGAAGGTAACTACGATGCATCCGCAGCACATTGGGAAAAGGTGCTTGCCATGAACGGTAACTACGAGCTGGCTTATATCGGTATTGGCCGTGCGCTTCTTCGTCAGCAGAATTACGAGGAAGCAATGGAGTACTTTAAGGTAATGCGTGATGACGAAAACTACTCCCGTGCGTGGAAGTATTACCGTAAGGACTGGATCGAGAATAATCTCGGTTATGTAATTGTAGTATTGGTAGTATTGGGACTTATCCCGGCTATCATCAAAAAGATTAAAATGATCAGATGGGAGGCGAGACAGCAGTATGAGTTTGAATCTGAAAACAAAAATAAATAAGCAGTCTTGGAACAGATACTGGGATTCCTTAAAGTATTCGCTGTATGTATTAACGCATCCGTTTGATGGTTTTTGGGATTTGACCCATGAAAAGAGAGGCTCCATTGCGGCTGCAAATACGCTGTTAATCCTCACCTTCATGACGAATCTTTGGAATTTGCGTTTTGAGAGCTTCCTGTTTAATGATACTCGTTGGGAACGTATCAATATCTGGTCCCAGATTGCAGGTATCCTGGCACCGCTTCTGCTTTACGTAGTAGCAAACTGGTGTCTGACTACGTTGTTTGACGGTAAGGGACGTATGAAGGATGTTTACATGGGAATGTGTTACTCCCTGACTCCGTACATCCTTATCATGAATCCGGTTACCATTCTCAGTAACGTACTGACAAAGGAAGAGGGTGCGTTCCTTGCATATTTTGAGGTTATCGCACTGGTATGGGCCGGAGTATGGATTTTGATTTCCGTAATGCAGATTCATGACTATTCCTTGTGGAAGGCAATTCTTGCAATTGCATTCTCCGTTGTGGGTATGATGATTATCGTATTCTTAATCATGCTGTTCTTTAGCTTAGTAAGTGACGCGATCGCATTCTTCGTATCCGTAGGTAAGGAACTTATTTACCGCTTCAACTAAACGAAAGGAGGAAAATTAGGTGAAAAAGTTTGTTAAATTACTGGGATTCCTTCTTTTGGCGGGTGCTCTTGCCGGTTGTACCGAGGAAACGGTAGAAAAGGAAATAGAGCTTCGTGAGTACAAAGAAGCGGATTACGCAGGAATGGATTTTAAGTTAGAAAATGAGGACCTTATCTTTGAACTGGATAAGGCAACCACACAGTTTACCGTAACACAGAAGTCTACCGGTAAGGTTTGGTATTCCAATCCGGTGGATGCCGCAAATGATCCGATTGCCGACTCCGCAAGTAAACGTCAGTTGCAGTCCACCATCATTATGGAGTATTCTACGGCAAACGATTTGTCCACAATTTTTAATACCTTTGAGCATAGTATCACAAACGGTCTCTATACCTTAGAGATGCCGGATGCGAATACCGTGAAGGTAAACTATTCCATCGGTAAGGTTTCCAAGAAGTTTATCATTCCTCCGTCCGTGCC
>JAZUBD010000315.1:0-4184 GCA_045638305.1 Lachnospiraceae bacterium | reverse complement strand
GTCATCCACACTTATGGCGATGGGTATGATGATGTTGCCACCGACAACCATATCCATGCCGTTTAAGATTTTATTGTTTATCATGGCAGACGGCTGGACGTTGATTATAGAAAGTGTATTACGTACCTTTAAGACATTCGGCGGATAGTAGGTAAAGGAGGCGAGAGGCTTTGGATGAAGCGGTATTAATTGATTTATTGGTTTCGGCTGTCGTTACGATTATCAAAGCTGCCGCACCGCTTTTGCTTGTTTCGTTGGTGGTGGGACTTGTGATTAGTATTTTACAGACAGTGACTTCCATTCAGGAACAAACGCTCACATTTGTTCCGAAGCTTTTGGCAGTGTTTCTTGTATTAATTATTGCGGGAAACTGGATTATGGGACTGGCCGTGGAGCTGATGAGAGAGCTGTGTTTGAATTTTGAGTATTACATACACGGATAGCCATGACCATTTCTTTAGAGCATTTGGAGTATTTTCTGCTGATACTTGTGAGAATCAGCGGATTTATGGTGGCAGCACCGATTTTTTCGCTCCGTAATATTCCCATGAGGGTAAAGACCTTGCTGGCAATCGCCATTGCCATTGTAATGTTCCATGTAATTCCGTATCGGGAAGTTGCATATTCTACGACGATAGAATATGCTTTGGTGGTAATTACAGAGATGCTTGCCGGAGTGATTATGGGGTTTATGGCAAATGTGGCCTACTACATCCTGTCCTTTGCGGGACAGATTATCGATCAGGAAATCGGTTTTTCCATGGTGAACCAGTATGATCCGATTACCAGTGCCCAGGTGACGATTACCGGTAATTTTTATACGTATGCGGTGATGTTGATGGTATTGATTACCAACATGCATCACTATTTGATTCGGGCACTTACGGATTCTTTTCTGGTAATTCCCGTGGGAAGTGTGGCTCTTGATTTCGGCATTTACGAAGTGATGAAGCGTTTTGTGGTAGATTATTTTGTGCTCGGATTTCGTATTGTATTGCCGATTTTTGCCAGTCTTTTGGTTGTAAATACCATTCTCGCGATTTTGGCGAGAGTTGCACCTCAGATGAATATGTTTGTCATCGGTTTGCAGTTAAAGGTGTTTGTGGGACTGGCGGTTTTGGTATTGATGTTTATGATGATTACAGGTGTGGCGGATTTGATTTTCCGGGAAATGATTTCTATGATGAAGGATACGCTTCCGTATCTCGGAGGCGCAGGGAATTAAATGCGACAGCTGTAGAACCATGACGTATAAGAAAGGAGTGTGGCGGAATGATGTGGGATGAGGAGCTTTCTTCCCGGTATTTGATTCCGATACGCCTCCAGTTCTTTGCGGATGAAGGCGGTGCGGATAAGACCGAAGAAGCAACGCCGAAAAAGTTGCAGGATGCCAGAAAGGAAGGTCAGGTAGCACGAAGCCAGGAACTTTCCACGGCAGTCATGTTGTTGGCGTTCTTTTTGGTGGTGAAAGTATTTGTTGGATTTATCGGCAATCGCTTTTTGGGAAGCTTTAAAGAGATTTATCAGGTGATTGATGTATATACGGCGGATGAGTTCGGTTCCGGTATGGCCGGTGCGTTTATGCGGGACAGCCTGGTGGAAATTCTGATCATCTGTTTGCCGGTGTTTATATCGGCAGTGTTGGTAGCCTTTGTAGTAACCGTTGCCCAGGTAAAATGGCAGGTGACTGCCAAACCGTTACAGCCGAAATTCAGTAAGTTTAATCCAATCAACGGTTTTAAACGTATTATCTCAAAAGATAAGTTGTTCGAACTGATAAAGGATGTTGTAAAGATTGCCCTGATATTCTACGTCGCATATTCCGACCTGAAGGAGGAGGCTGAGAATATCGGGATACTGTATGATTTATCCCTGCCCCAGGCGATTGTGTATGTGGGTGATTTTGTAATCGGTCTGGGAATCAAGCTCAGTGCTATTTATCTGATTGTAGGCTTTGCGGACTACATTTACCAGAAGCTAAAATTTAAAAAAGATTTGATGATGTCAAAGCAGGAAGTTAAGGACGAGTACAAGCAGCAGGAAGGTGACCCGCAGGTAAAGGGTAAGATTAAATCCAAAATGCGTGAGGTGTCCCAGCGTCGTATGATGCAAAAACTTCCGGAGGCAGACGTCGTAATTACCAACCCGACCCATTTTGCCTGTGCGATTAAATACGATAAAGAGGTGTCGGAGGCGGCGGTGCTCATTGCTAAGGGTGCCGATTATCTGGCACAGAAGATAAAGGATGCGGCAAAGGAACATAATGTTCCGATTGTGGAAAATAAGCCTTTGGCGCGAATGTTGTACTACAACGTGGATCTGGACAGTGAGATTCCGCGGGAATTGTATCAGATGACGGCAGAAGTTCTGGCGTACGTCTATAAGCTGAAAAACAGCTGACGATAAAATACATCGAAGGGAGGAAGGACAATGAAAAAGACGGATATGTTTTTAGGTATTTATATCCTGGCTGCGATTATGTTTTTGATTATTCCGTTGCCGACCGCTCTTTTGGATGTATTGATGGCATTAAATATTTCCGTTGCGCTTATTATTTTGTTCAATGCCCTGTTCTCCCAGGAAGTGCTTAACATGTCCACCTTCCCGATGATTTTGCTGTTTACGACGATTTTCCGAATCAGTTTGAACGTATCCTCGACGAGAAATATTCTGACGAAGGGCTATGCCGGAGAAGTAGTAAATGCTTTCGGTGAATTCGTAGGCGGCGGTGATATGGTTGTCGGTATTATCGTCTTTATAATTCTTGTACTGGTGCAGTTTATGGTAATCAATAAAGGTTCCGAACGAGTATCCGAGGTACAGGCACGTTTCACCTTGGATGCAATGCCGGGTAAACAGATGGCGATTGACGCTGACCTGAATACCGGTGCCATTACCGATGCGGAGGCAAAGATTCGTCGTGAAAAGATTCAGGCGGAGTCCGCATTCTTCGGTTCCATGGACGGTGCTACGAAGTACGTAAAGGGAGATGCGGCTGCGGGTTTAATTATTACTTTGGTTAATATTGTGGGTGGTCTTGTTATGGGTATGACCCGAGAAGGACTGGATATGACCACCGCACTGAACAAATACGCAATTATCACCATCGGTGACGGTCTGGTAAGCCAGATTCCGTCCCTACTCATTTCTCTTTCTACCGGTATTATGGTTACAAAGGTATCCAAGGAAGCCGATGTGGGCGACCTTCTTATGCGGGAACTTTTTTCCACGCCGAAGGTGCTGTACATGGTAGGTGCGGGCCTTACGGTATTAGGTTTGTTTACAAAGCTTCCGACTCTGATATTTGTTGCTTACGGAGTTATTTTTATTATGGTCGGCCGGAGCATTCAGGCAAAAATCGAGGTGGCAAAGACCGAAGCGGAGGCCGGAGCGGCGGAAGAAGAGGATTTACCGATCAGACGTCCGGAAAATGTCCGGGAGATTATTTTGCCGGATCAGGTGGAGCTGGAGTTCGGTTACGGTATTATTCCTCTGGCTGACGTGAATCAGGGTGGCGACCTTTTGGACCGAGTTGTTCTGATTCGAAGACAGATTGCATTGGAGCTCGGTTGTGTAGTGCCGACCATTCGTTTACGAGACAATATTCAGTTAAATCCGAACCAGTATGTGATTAAGATAAAGGGTATTGCGGTCAGCGAAGGAGAGATTTTATTCGACCATTACATGGCTATGAATCCGGGCTATGTAGAAGAGGAGATCACGGGTATTCCGACCTTTGAACCGTCCTATCATTTGCCGGCCATCTGGATTACCGAGGGGCAGCGTGAGCGCGCCGAGTCCTACGGCTATACGGTAGTTGACCCGCCGTCTATTATTGCGACTCATTTGACCGAGGTTATCAAGGGGCATCTGGACGAGCTTTTGACCCGTCAGGCGGTACAGGAGTTGATCAACAATATTCAGGAGGCCAACCAGGTGCTGGTGTCCGAATTAATTCCGAAGCTTCTTGGAATCGGCGAGGTACAGAAGGTATTGCAGAATTTGCTGCGTGAGGGAATTGCCATCCGTGATATGGTAACGATTTTGGAAACCCTGGCAGACTATGCACCGACCACTCGTGATACGGATGTACTGACCGAATATGTAAGACAGGCATTAAAGCGTGCGATTTCCAATAAATATTTCCCGGGCGGCGAGACTACAAGTGTAGTTACATTGGATCC
>JAZUBD010000314.1:0-1521 GCA_045638305.1 Lachnospiraceae bacterium | reverse complement strand
CCTTTTCGATAGGACCGAAATCGTACTCTACGTGCAGACTGTTTTGCTGCAGCGGCATACGGTGACAGCGGTACAGCTCGCCCCGGTAGGTGCCCTCTAACACAAAGCCCTTTTCCGGGTCGTGGGTAACGGTTGCCTTACCAAGAGGAATGTAGCGGAAGGTACGAGGCAGGGCAAATACTTCCACCTCGTCGGTGAAGAAATATTCCCCACGTTCAATCTGCTCACGGACCTGGGTGCGTTCCCACTCAAACCAGTCAGGAATGTGGTCGAATTCGGTTTCGCCATCCACGGCCTCTAAGTAACCATCTTCCCGCCAGTTCCAGCGCTTGCCGCAGGCGGTGCAGAACAGCTCACTTCCCTTAGAATCCATTTTCGATTCCGTCTTACAGTGCGGACACTGATATAACACCTTATGAAGACCCTCTGCGCGGTACTCCTCGGTGATACGGATGTTGTTATCTTTCTGATAACGGTATTCATCGTAGGCCAGTTCCTCCCGGAGGGTTTTGTTAATTTCCTCCACGGACATTTCCGCAATCTGCTCCGGTGTTAAAATCTTCTTAAATACGGTGTGGAAAGGAACCCGGCGCTTTTGGCGGAAGTTCCAGAACGGTGCGTATAAATGGTTGCCGTGATGTACTACGGTTACCACCGGTACCTTGTTTAACTTAATAAGCTTGCCCAGGGATTCCGGTAAAAAGGAAAGGGTACCGCATGGAGAATAGCGGGCCTCCGGATACATGCAGAGAACGTCGCCCCGCTTTAATACTTTGCGGATGGACTTAATAAGCGGTAAGTCGTTGGTGTACTTTCTGGTACAAATAGCACCAATCCACTCCAGCAAAAATCCTTTGATAACGTAGCCGTCGATGCTTACCACGTTGCTGACCGGGTGTGGCCAGGTAGCCATGGCAGCCAGCTCAAAATCAATAAAGTGCATGTGGTTGCTGAGCAAAAAGTACGGCGGTTTTAAGCCTTCCATGTCGATTTTGTCAATCTTGTACTTTTTCCCTAATAAAGCAAATTTAGACAAAATCCAGATAAGTCCCGTCCAGAAGATGGTCTGGTGAAGGGGTGGCTTGGCGGTGTTGTAGCGCCGTTTGTTTCTGTAATTTACTTCAATATTCATTTGTAAACTCCCCAATACTTTTTAGATAGTGTATCCCGCATAGTATAGCAGTTTTGTTCAAAAAAAGCAATGAAAGCAGTGGAAGAATGTCGTATTTTCTGCTATGATGGAAGCAGTAAATTTATACACTGGGGGGTACCTATGAAAAAGATATTAAAATGGCTTGGCATCGGCATAGGCGCGGTGCTTGGCGTAGTTGCAGTTGTGCTGCTTACCGCACTTGTTTATTCCAAAACCTATAAGGTTCCTGCTCCGGCAGCAACCATAGAAAATAACACCGGACTGGTACAGGCAAACAAACGGGCCCTGTATGACGCAGAAGGAAACTACCTTCAGTTAAAGGGTATCAACGCCGGCCAGATTTTACTGCAGGAAGGCTGGATGAGTCC
>JAZUBD010000313.1:0-3456 GCA_045638305.1 Lachnospiraceae bacterium | reverse complement strand
CATGGCTACGATCCGACTTTACACCGGTTGTGATGAAGTTGCAACCGGTGTAATCTGTACATGGAAATATGATAGGAGGTTTCTATGCGTTTAGGCGGTTATGTGTTTGTAAAAGGAAATGACCCGGAGGAGTATGCCCTTGCCCATGTGAAAAAGGGCTTCGGTGCGGCGCTTTGTCCGGATTGGATTAGTCTGGAACGTCCGGCAGAGTTAAAGGCATTTCAGGATGCCATGAAAAAGCACGATATTCGAATCGCAGAGGTGGGAGCATGGTGTAACCCGCTCCACCCGGACAAGGCAGAGGCGGAAGCGAAGATAAATTATATCATCGGCAGACTGCGTCTGGCGGAGGAGCTGGGAGCGGCAACCTGTGTGGATATCCTTGGTACCAAGCAGACCGAGACCTGGTTCGGACCGCATTGCACCGGATATACGGAAGAGTTTTTTAAGGAGTCGGTAGAAGTATTTCAGCGGATTATTGATGCGGTGAATCCGAAGACCACGAAGCTTTCCTTTGAGATGATGCCGTATTATTTCTTAGATTCTCCGGAAGGGTATCTGCGTTTCCTTGAGGCTGTTGACCGTGAGGCGGCAGCGGTGCATCTGGATATTTGTAACACCATGAACCAGCCGAAGAGGTTCTTTGAAAACGGAGCGTTTATCAAGGAGACTTTCGCGAAGCTGAAGGATAAAATCGTAACCCTTCATTTAAAGGATATTGCCATGGAGATGGATTCTCTGACGGTGGCATTCCGTGAGGTACTTCTCGGTACCGGCGGTATTGATTATCCGGTGTTGATGGAAGAGATTAGTAAGCTTCCGAAGGATACCCCGGCCATGCTTGAGCATCTTCACGATGAGGCAGAGTATGACGCGGCGGCAGCGGCGGCGGTGCGCTTTATGGAAGGCATCGGCATGCATAAGGAAGGAATGTGCTGGGTGAAGTAAAAAGGAAAACTTCCCAGACTGCCAAAGTACAGGAAGAATTTTATGTTCTTGACAAATATGTAGAAGCATGCTAAATTGAATAATGATAGTAGACCTTAGGTCTGATCCACGCTTGTCAGGGAAAAGTTTTCCTTGACAAGCGTTTTTCTTTTTCCGTGCAGGCAAAGTGAGCATAGAAGAGATTTCTGAAGCATGCTTCCGGAAATCTCTGATTATGCGAACGCGCCCCTGCACGAAGTTCAAAGGAAAGGAGCGAGTAAAATGATTATTAAAGACAGCGCAGGAAACGAACTTTTAGCAGTAATTGATGTGCCGGAGGAATCGGCAGAGCAACAGTACCGCCCGGTAACCCATGCTTTGCTTGTGGTGAAAATCGGTGAGGAATATTTGCTTGGTTGGAACCGCTGGCGACAGGATTGGGAAATCTTTGGCGGATGTAAAGAAGATGGAGAAACACTTCGGCAGTGCGTGGAACGCGAAGCAGAGGAGGAACTGGGGATTTCCGGTGTGGAATATACGTATCTCGGTTTGATGCACGACAAAATGGCTCCGGGATATTTTAACCCGGAATGGCATGAAGAGTACGGTGCGCTTTATGGAGTGACACTGTCGGAAGAAATGTTAATAGAAATTGAGGATAGTCGAACGGATAAAGAAGAAATCGAGCAACTGGCCTTTTACAGTGAGGTAAAGGGAAAGGAAAAGGTTGCGGAGATAGACGAAGCGTTGTTGAAGTACTGGAAATAGTAGAGTCAAAGCGAGTGAGAGTCTGACGGAGAAAAGCAGAAAGAGAGGAAAAGCGAATGAATTTTAAATACGTAAGAATCCAGGGACGGGAACTGTCCTATGTGACAAAGTACCCGAAAGGCATCTTTGCCATGTGTTGGCGTAAAATTTATGACGGTGTGATGGAAGAAGCGGATGCGGAATTGTTCAAAGAGATCAATGCATGGTTTGAAGAAAATCTGCCAAATCCGGATGTGTGTAAAAGCGGAACGGAGCCTGTGATTACCTATTTTAAGGTGGCCACCACGGCACACATGCTGGAGAAGATTACGCCGGCCATGGAGCTATTAGATAAGTATAATCACCCTTACGATGTGGTGTATACGAACTTTGTCGGAGATATTGTGTACGAGGATGAGTATCAGGTGGCGGTAAGAGTGGAGTAGAAAACACTTGCCTTTCCAAAACTCCTGTGCTATACTGTTCGAAATATTTCAAAACAGGAGGGACTGCTTATGATTCGTTTGATGAGAGAAGAAGAGATTCCGGCATGTGTAGCATTGATCCGGAGAAGCTTTGGAACCGTAGCGGAGGAGTTTGGCTTTACCGAGGAGAATGCACCGCGTTTTACCGCTTTTGCAACCACGGAGCAGAGGTTGAACTGGCATCTTCATGGCGAGAAGAGACCGATGTATGTGTATGAGAACGAGAACGGCGAGATTATCGGTTATTACTCCCTTTTGTTTCAGGAGAATAATGAATGTGAGTTAAACAACCTCTGTGTGGCGCCGGAGAGCCGTCATGAAAAAGTCGGTGAGGCACTTTTGCTACATGTTTATGAGACGGCAAAGGAAGCCGGTTGCGTGAAGATGAACATCGGCATCGTGGAGGAAAATGTAAAGCTGCGGAAGTGGTACGAAAAGTATGGTGTAGTGCACGTGGGAACGAAGAAGTTCGAGCATTTTCCGTTTACCTGCGGATTTATGGAGAAAATGTTGTAATAAGTATACCTGGTGCCACCTGTTGGGATGACTTCCTATAGGTGGTTTCTTTTTGTAAAAAAAGTCGAAATCTGCCCTCGAGAAAGCGCAAACCCTTGTGCTTCATGAATAAATTTGCGTTCTGCGAAAAAAAACTCTTGTCAGCGTGAAAAAATGGATGTATAATAAGTCGTAATGTTTGTAAGAGGTATTGTATTTTTGTATACAATCTTAATTTAGACAGAAAGCAGAGGTATTCAGATGGAAAGACGAGTAGGTACTGTTTCAAGAGGTGTACGTTGCCCGATTATCCGTGAGGGAGATGACCTTGCGAAGATCGTAGTGGATAGCGTACTTGGCGCGGCTGAGTCCGAGGGCTTTGAAATGAGAGATAAGGACGTTATCTCCATTACCGAGTCTATCGTGGCAAGAGCGCAGGGAAATTACGCATCTGTAGAAGATATTGCGGCAGATGTAAAGGCAAAGCTTGGTGGCGAGACCATCGGCGTTATTTTCCCGATTTTGTCCCGTAATCGTTTTGCTATCTGCTTAAAGGGTATTGCCATGGGCGCAAAGAAGGTAGTTCTTATGTTAAGCTACCCGAGCGACGAGGTTGGTAATGCATTGTTGACCTACGACCAGTTGGACGAGAAGGGAATCAATCCGTACAGTGATGTACTTTCTCTTGCAAAGTATCGTGAGTTGTTCGGCGAGAACAAGCACGAGTTCACCGGCGTAGATTATGTAGAGTATTATTCCAATATTATTAAGGAAGCAGGCGCAGAGGTTGAGCTTGTTTTCG
>JAZUBD010000312.1:0-11590 GCA_045638305.1 Lachnospiraceae bacterium | reverse complement strand
ATAAAAAGCTTCTGGAAATACCCGCATCAATGAAATCCCACGGAAGTAATTCGTCCTTATCACGCTCTCTGGAGGTATAAAACTCCAAAGAAAGTCCGGTCTTTTCAAACTGATTCATCCAAATGTCGTTTCTAAAGTACTCGGACCAGGAGTCAAACAAACAGCCGTCCTTATACGCACCTTCTATCAACTCTGCACAGCGTCTGTCGCCTCGTGCGAAGACACCTTCTAACATCGTCACATCCGTGTCATGCCAGTTGTATTTGATGCTCTTGGCGTTTAACTGCTCCTTGATGGCACCGGACAGTACCTTTCTGGCATCCATAAACTCCTCCGCCGTGGCCATGCGTACCCACTGAAACGGAGTAAACGGCTTCGGCACGAAGAAGGAAGTACTGGTGGTAATCTGTACCTTTCCCTTACGCTCCGACTTCGGAATGGTATCGTAATACGTCTTTGCAATTTCGTTACTAAGCGCTGCAATAGCCTTAATATCCTCTTCCTGCTCTCCCGGAAGACCCAGCATAAAGTACAGCTTTACCTTATTCCAGCCGCCCTTAAAGGCTTCTGTAGCACCGTTTAAGATAACTTCTTCGGTCAACCCCTTATTAATGACATCACGCATCCGCTGACTGCCCGCTTCCGGTGCAAAAGTCAGACTGGACTTTGTAATATCCTGCACCTTATTCATTACATCCAGTGCAAAGGCATCGATACGAAGGGACGGCAGGGAAATATTCACTCCGTCGTTCTGGAATGTATCGATCAAGTAATAAACCAGCTCCTTTAAACAGGAATAATCACTGGAGCTTAAGGAAGATAAAGAAATCTCCTCGTGTCCCGTGGAACGAAGCATTTTCGTGGCCAAATCCTTTAAAAACTCCACATTACGCTCACGAATCGGGCGATACAGCATACCTGCCTGGCAGAACCGGCAGCCTCGGATGCAACCGCGCTGGATTTCCAGCACCACACGGTCCTGAATCGCACGGATAAACGGTACCAACGGCTTCTCCGGGTAAAAGGTATCGGAAAGTTCCATTTCTACCTGCTTGCGGATGGTTTTCTTAGCATGACTGTTATTCGGCTCAAAGGTTGCCAATGTACCGTCCTCGTTATATGTTACATCGTAAAACTGCGGTACATACATTCCCTCAATATCAGCTACAATCTCAAGGAATTCACGACGACTGCCGCCCTTTGCTTTGTGCTCCTTGTACTTGTCTAAGATTTCGTTATAAACAGTCTCTCCTTCGCCCAAATAGAAGAAATCAAAGAAATC
This sequence comes from Lachnospiraceae bacterium, assembly GCA_045638305.1. Classification (GTDB taxonomy): domain Bacteria; phylum Bacillota; class Clostridia; order Lachnospirales; family Lachnospiraceae; genus SIG307. The sequence goes on along the minus strand of JAZUBD010000312.1, from coordinate 10,308 downwards.
TGCTAACGGTTCCGGATTATAAGCACACGGACCGCCGCCGATGACAATCGGGTTCTCTTCGGTACGATCAACCGCATGAAGCGGAATGCCCGCAAGGTCCAGAATCTGCAAAATATTCGTATAACACATCTCGTACTGGAGCGTAATTCCAAGGAAGTCAAAGTTCTTTAACGGCTCCTGGGACTCCAGTGCAAACAACGGAATATTCTGCTCCCTCATAATCTTGTCCAAATCTGCCCATGGAGAATATACACGCTCACAGTAGGTATCCTCCCGCTTATTAAACATATCATATAAAATCTGAATGCCGAGATGAGACATGCCCACCTCGTACACATCCGGAAAACACATACAGAACCGGATATCCACCTCTCTCGGATTCTTCCGAACCATATTCACTTCGCCGCCGATATATCTGGCTGGCTTATCCACCGCCATCAAAATCTCATCAGACAGGGCTAATTTGCGTGTAAAAGTTGTATCTGACATTTTATCCTCCAAATTCAAAGACTACCGACAGTATAGCACAAAAACTCCCTCGCGTAAAGAATAAGAATATGTCGGAATTTTTGTTGAATTTCTCTTCGGTTTACGGTATACTTGTTGTATGTGAAAAACAGCGTGTTTTGTTAGATTTTTCCTAAAATAGAAATTGGAGGTTTGTTACTATGCCGTGGTGTCCGAATTGTAAGACCGAATATCGTGAGGGGATTACTCATTGTGCCGATTGTAAAGTGGAATTGGTGGCCGAATATAAGGATGTTGTACTTAAAAACGCAACCGCTCTGCTGGTTCAGGTGGAAACGGAGCAAAAGGATTTTGTTACTAAGTTACAAAAGTTTCTGGACTATTCCGGAATCACTTCCGCCACCTTGGAGGAGGAAGGCTTTACCGGTGTTTATGTAGTGCCGGAGGATTTGAATAAGGCAAAGAAATGCTTTAAGGCCTTCTACTCCGTAGAAACGGAAAACGTAATGCAAAAGGCTGCAGAGGCTGCTTTTATGAAAGGCAAGGAATTTGACTATTTCGGAGATGACGAAGAAGAGGATGCCGATGAAGAATTGGCACGTGATCTTTTGGGGGCGGATGATGATGATTCGGAAAGTGTGGAAGAACGTGCTGCCGCCAAGTATGTCAGTGCCGCATCCCGTTATGAGGATTACCGTACCTCCGGTATCACTTTTACTGTATTAGGCGGCTTGGGTGTTATTTTTGCGGTGCTGAATTTTATGGAGGTTTTCACTCTGTTCGGTTCTACCTTCTCTTCTGTTGTGTTATTTGTGATGTTCGGTATTTTCCTGGTACTTGGTATCTTCTCTTTTGTGAAGGCCGGTAAATTAAAGGAAAGTGCGGAAATTGAAAATAAGACCGTTGCCGAAGCAAAGGAATGGATGGAAAAGAATTTTACAAAGGATATGTTAAATGATATCACTGCCGGTTCCGAGGATGATGTAACCTCGGAAGAACTCCTCTACATGGAGCGCGTAGATCAGCTGGTAAAGCGCCTTCTTGACGCATTTCCGGGGCTGAAGCACTCTCTTGCGGAACAGTTGGTAGAGGAATTCTTCAGTTAGATTAAAGTTGGTTTTGTGCTCAGGCTTCCGGATCGGCAAACAGCTCCCGGATTTCTTCCTCCGTCAATTTGTTTAAGAAGGTTTCCCCTGCTTCGATGACGGCGTTGAATAAATCCTGTTTCTTTTGCTGTAACCGGAATATCTTTTCTTCAATGGTACCCTTGGTGAGAAGCTTGATGACATGCACATTCTTCTCCTGTCCGATACGATGGGCACGGTCGGAGGCCTGGTCTTCCACCGCAGGGTTCCACCAAGGATCAAAATGAATGACTGTGTCGGCGCCGGTTAAGTTAAGACCGGTGCCGCCTGCTTTTAAGGAGATTAAAAATAGGTCTCCTTCTCCTGCATTAAAACGTTTTACAAAATCTCTACGCTCTGCCGGCTTGGTGGCTCCGCATAAGTAAAAGAACGGAATCTCAGCCTCGGTGAGGGCGTCTTTTAATAATTCAAGCATGGTTGTAAACTGGGAAAATACAAGGATACGGTGTCCGTTTTCCCGTAACTCGTCCATAATTTGCAAAAACAGGGATACTTTTCCGCTTCCGCCCTCGTAATTTTCCAGAAACATCCCCGGATGACAGCAAATCTGACGCAGACGTGTCAAGGCTGCCAAAATCTGCATACGGCTCTTTTCGAAACCTACGCGGGAAATTTCGTCGGAAATCTCGGTGCGTGCCTGTGCGGCGTAGGACAGATACAGCTTTCTCTGCTCCTCTGTCAACTCCGTTACCAGTTTTGTTTCAATCTTATCCGGCAGTTCCGCCAGTACATCTTTTTTCATACGGCGCAGTAAAAACGGCTTGATTCTGCGACTCAACTGCTGTAAAACGGCGTTTTCTCCCTTGGAGGCAGGTCGCTCGAACCGTTTTGCGAATCTTGTGTATGAGAACAAATACCCCGGCATGATAAAGTCAAAAATGGACCAAAGCTCCGATAAGGAATTTTCAATCGGTGTACCGGTCAGGGCAAACCGGGTCTTTGCATGCAACCCCTTTACGGAACGTGCATTTCCGGTCATGGCATTTTTGATAAATTGTGCTTCATCGATAAATACGGTATGGAACTGCTTTTCGCTGTAGTATGCCAAATCTCTGCGAAGAAGCGGATACGATGTAATATACAAATCACAATCTCCGGCTTCTGTCAGGTACGCTCTTCGATCCTCCGGCGTTCCCTGAATGATTTTTACACGCAGGTGAGGAGCATAGGTCTCCACCTCGTCCAGCCAGTTGTATACCAGGGAGGTCGGACAAACCACAAGAAACGGCGTTTCGGAAAAATGTTCCGTTTTCAGTAAGGATGCCATATAAGTAATGGCCTGTAAGGTCTTACCCAGTCCCATATCATCCGCCAAAATGCCGCCGAATCCGTTATCGGAAAGCATGCGAAGCCAGGAAAAGCCTACCTTCTGATAGCCCCGCAGCTCGATTTGAATGTTTTCCGGTACCGTATAATTTTGTGCCTCCGGGTCATGCAGTTTTGCAAGGAAGGAAGAGAAATTTTTGCCTCTTGTCACCTCAAAACCGTACTCCTGCGGCGCAGCGTCCAGATAGACCGCATGACTTTTGGAAATCTTTAATACACCGTTTTTATCAAAGTCACGGTAGGATAAATTCATATTATCCAAAAGCTCGGCTGCTTTAACAAACATATCGTCCGTTAAATCCAGAAAACTTCCGTCATTTAAGCGGTGATAGGTCTTCTTCTGACGGTAAGAATGGAAAATTGCACGAAGTTCCTCTCCTGAAATATCGTCATACTGAAACTCCACCTTTAAGAAATCTTCTCCCGGCGGCATGGAAATGCCCATGTGTGCCGAAGTATTCCGGCGCAGACGCATTTTTGCAAAGGCATCGGAGGAAAACAATTCCGCATAATCGGAAAGGTCGGATAATCCCTGGGTAAGCAAGGTATAAATACCATCCTCCTGCTTCAGTAAAAAGAAGCCGTTGTGAGGCTCGAAGCCATACATGGACAGTGCGGTGCACACCTCTTCTTCTTTCTCTTTTTCCCGCACCAAAATATATCCTCCCTTTACGTTCGGGGAGTCAAACATATTGAACTCATAATCGCCGTACACAAAGGAGACCTTTGCCTGTACGCCGTCATGGAATAAATCAAAGAAAATCTTCGCGGAAAACGGCAGGGTCAGGTAACGGTCCTGAACCTCCTCCGGAATTTCCACCTGCATGGAATCGTGAATGACCGGAAGTACATGCTCCAAAAAAGCATCCCGTTCGTCTTCCTCAAACACAAGGGCTTCCTTATCCTCTCCTAAACTGGAATAAAACGGCAGGTAAGTCTTCATGAATCTTGCATCCGGCAAGTAAAGCGCATTGTCCCGTAGCAAAAGAGAACCGTCCGCAGTAATCGGAACCACTTTTTCGCTTTCCTTATAATCCATGGTCAGGAAATCCTTCTGCATGGTAATATCATATTCAATCATCGGGTTGCCCTTTACAAAGCGCACCCCTTCAAGCTCCGTTCCGGATAATATCAAGGAATAGGTAAGTCCCTTACACTGGGATAATATCTTGGAAAGAAGTCTTCTGTTTAACTGGATTTTTGCCTTTTGGAACAGTTGCATACTGCCGGAACCGTCCAGTACTTCTAAGATTTCCAGATATGCCAAAAGCTCCTGCAGAAGCCGCTCCGACGCATGGTCGAAACTGCTTTCGTTCGGCAGGTAACAGAACTCTTTCCCGAGAATAATGCTCTTTTTCTCCTTGTAATCCATTAAGAAACGCTTTAACATCTGGACGCGGTACATCTTTGTACTACCCACACGAAGGGATAAATACACCGGATCTGCGTCGGTACGGAGCAATCCCGGAATTTCGATACATGGCTCAATATGATAAATGTCTTTGTCGTAATTCGGCTCTCCCGCATCCACAAAATACCGGATAATACGACCCGCTCTTGCATCCGCTGAAGCCGGTACGGTACCGCTTTTCTTTTCCTTTTGTTCCAGATACTGCTGTAAATATAAAAGTGCCGCTACGGAATGCTTGCAGGCGCCCTTCTGGCTGTACATGGCCGGACAATTACAGGAAAACTCCACATCCTGGTCCGGGGTCTCCTCCACCGTAACGCGGTATTTCTGGTTTCCTTGGACAGTAAAGGTATATAATTTCTTGTTTTTTGCGCATGCGGCATGAATCACGCGCTTTTCTTTAAAATAAGCAAGCCCGCGTTGAAATACCGCTTCGTTGGCGGCAAGATTTTGAATTTTACTTCTGGAAAGTCGTATCATAAGCAACACCTCGCAAAAACAAGTAATTCTCCGTAACAATTAATTATAACACGGAATTTAACGGTTTTCCATAGTTTTTCTATAAAAAACACTTGAATTTTAGTAAAAACAGTATTACAATTAAGCCCGCATAAAGGAGGATATTTCAAATGAAACCGAAACTGTTCAGTGTTTTGAAACACTATAATGCAAAGCAATTTTTCTTAGATATGAAGGCCGGCATTATTGTTGCGATTATTGCTCTCCCGTTGTCCATTGCCTTTGCACTTGGTTGTGGCGTTTCCCCGGAAAAAGGCATTTATTCCGCAATTCTTTCCGGTATTATCGTAGCACTCCTTGGCGGCAGCCGTGTACAGATCACCGGTCCGACAGGTGCGTTTATTGTAATTACCCAGTCGGTTATCGCCGGATACGGTACCCAGGGGTTGATTATTGCAACGATTATGGCTGGTATTATGCTGGTTTTATTCGGCGTGTTCCATCTCGGAAAACTGATTAAGTTTATTCCGTCTCCCATTACCATCGGATTTACGGGCGGTATCGCAATTACCATTGCCACCCTTGAGGTAAAGGATTTTCTCGGTTTTGAAATTGCGAAGATGCCGACTTCTTTCCTTGGAAAATGGAGCACCTATATCACAAATTTAAAAAATATCAACTGGCAAGCACTGGTACTCGGTCTGGTTAGTATTGTGATTTTGGTTCTCTGGCCGAAAATTAACAAAACCATTCCAAATTCCTTTGTAGCACTTGTAGTCGGTACCGCAGCCACCTATTTCTTAAAGCTGGATGTGGCACTTCTGGGTGATATTCCGAAGAAGATTTCCGTTGCTAAATTCGAAGGCGTACAGTTTGATGATTTGTTTCATCTCATGTCTCCGGCCTTTACCATTGCGATTTTGGTTGCCATGCAGGCGCTGTTATCCGCTGTGGTAACCGATGGTATGATTCACAGCAAGCATAAGCCGAATGCAGAACTGCTCGGTCAGGGTGTCGCGAATATCGTACTTGGTTTGTTCGGTTGTATTCCGGCCACCGGTGGCGTTGCCCGTTCCATTGCAAATGCAAAAAACGGCGGACGTACTCCGATTGCACTGGTATTCCACAGCTTGACTTTGCTTGCAATGCTGTTGTTCGGTATGCCGTTAATCAAGCTTGTGCCGCGTCCGGTATTGGCGGCGATTCTTTTGGTAGTATCCTACAATATGTTTAATGTAAAGGCGTTTCTTGCCTACCGTAAGGCACCGAAGTCCGATGCTATCGTACTTATTACCTCCTGTGTATTGACCTTTGCGTTTGATTTGGTAATTGCGATTGAAGTAGGTATCGTGCTCTCTTGTGTATTGTTTATGAAGCGTATGTCCGATGTGACTGATGTTTCCGGTTGGAAGTATGTACGTGATACCCATCTTCCGGAGGAAGAAAACGATCCGGAGCATATTTCCTTAAAGGAAGTACCGGAAGGTACGGAAGTATTCGAGGTAAACGGACCGATGTTCTTCGGTGCAGTGGACAAACTGCTCCGTTTAAAGCATCAGACCATGAAAAAAGATACCAAGGTTGTAATCATCCGTATGCGAGGCGTTCCGGCTATTGATGTTACTGCTATGAATACCTTAAAGGATGTGACCAAGGACTTAAAGGAATACGGAATTACGGTAATCTTCTCTCATGTTTTGGAACAGCCGCGTTCCATTATGAAAAAAAACGGTTTTATTTCTACCGTCGGTGCCGATAATTTCTGCGAAAACATCGATGCAGCCTTGGAACGTGCAAATGCTCTGATATCCGCAAAGAACGCTATGGAAGAGGCTGCTGCAACGGTATAGTTTATGAATACGTTATTGCATTGCCTTATACATTTTTATCAGTGCATCGCCTGAGAAAAAACGGCCCAATAGTTGATTCCAATAATACTGAAAATCTACCGGTACAACCGTTTCTGCGGTTTGTATCGGTATTTTTTGTATGCATTCTCCGTCAATTGCGATAACAAGCTCTCCCACAACTCTTCCTTCTTCCACCGGTGCGGTCAGCCTGTTTACGGAAAACTCCGTACAACAGGTAATCTCCTCTTCTCCGGTCCGAAGAAGTGAAAACTCCTTCGCCTGTTGCAGGGCATCCGGATTATAGGAAAGAGTTACGGAGCTTTTTTGCCCCTGTCCCACCGGAAGCACCGGCAGGTCCGGTAAAAAGGTGGTATCATCTAACAAGGGAAGCTTTGTAAAATGTTCCAAACCGTAATTCATTAAAAGCATGGTATCGTTCCATTTGTAGGTTTTGTGAGGCGGCCAGCCGCTTGCCAGTACCACACTGATGAAAAGTCTGTCATCACGCTCTAACGCCCCCACAAAGCAATATCCGGCCTTTCCGGTAAAACCGGTTTTTACTCCGATAGCACCGTCCATCATGGTCAGAAAGGCATCCTTGTTGTTGACGGTAAAGCTGCGGCCTTTCGTTAGCTCCGAAAAGGTATGGGACGCTGTAGTCGTAATTTTACGGAATTCCTCCTGCTTTACTGCATAAGCCGCAATTTTAGCCAAATCGGCAGCGGTAATGCCGTGCCCCTCCGCATCCAGTCCGTTGGGTGTCACAAAATTGGCGGAATAGGCACCCAGAGCCTTTGCTTTGGCATTCATCAAGGACGCAAAGCCTTCCACACTTCCTCCCACATGTTCCGCCAAGGCTACTGCCGTATCGTTATGGGATTCTAACATGAGAGAATAACACAAATCTCCCACCGTATACTGCTCTCCGGTATTCATGTTAAGCTGCACATCCGGCTGTTTTGCGGCATTTTGGGACACGGTAACGATATCTTTCGGTTCTGTATGCTCCAATACAACCAAAAGCGTCATAATCTTTGTGGTACTTGCCATAGGAAGCACTTCGTAGCCGTTTTTCTCATATAGCACCCGTCCGGCGTCTCCGTCGTAAAGTACGGCAGAATAAGCATGTAAGGACACGGCAGAAGGGGTATCTGCCAATACCGAAATTGTTTTTGATAATTGCACTGCCATGCTTATCAGTATCGTAAACGCAAAAAAGAAACCCATCCGCCGATGCGTTCCTTTTTTTGTTTGACAATGATTCATTTTATGTACATGACAGGTTCTTTGGTCCTTTGCTTTGCGCGTCCGAATGTTCATTCCGTTCCCCGAAAACAGCTCTTTTTCAAAGGATATGCGGTATAGGCGCAAAATAATTCTAAAAAAGCTACGCTACTGCTGTATAAATCTTTCGGAACAGTGTCAGATTTCTAAGGACAACTGCATTTCTTCTTCTACTTCAAGCTTGAAATCCTCTACCTTTTCCGGATTGATCACCGGCAAATCATCCAGGGAAACCAGTCCGAAGCTACGCAAAAATTCCTCTGTCGTGCCGAACAAAATCGGACGGCCCGGGGCATCCAGACGGCCAACTTCTTGAATTAAATTGTACTCTACCAGCTTATTGACCGCATGGTCGCAGGAAACCCCGCGAATAGCCTCGATTTCCTGACGGGTAATGGGCTGCTTATAGGCAACAATGGATAAGGTTTCCAGTAAAACCTCCGTTAATACATGCTTTTTCGGTACATGAGCAATCTTAATAATGGACTCGTACATGGACGATTTGGTACACATCTGGAACGAACCGTCCAGTTCGATAATCTGAATGCCGCGATCGTCTGCCTCGTAGCGGTCCATCATATTCCGCAGTACTCTGCGTACCGTGTCTACGTCATGCTCCAATGCCGTGGCCAGGCGGTCTACCTCCACTGCCTCGCCCATGGTAAATAATATTGCTTCTAATTGTGCTTCTAACTCTTGTAACTCCATGATTTCCTCCGATTAAAAATCCGAATCTTCGAAGTCAATGATATCCTCCGCTAAGTATTCGATTTCGATTTCATCAAAAATTTCTTCCTGCACTACGTGCATTCTGCCGATTTTCATCAACTCAAGTATACATAAAAATGTTACGACAACATCCATCTTGTCATACTGTTCCATCAAAAGTGCCCGGAAGGAAAAACGCTTGTTTGCAAGGGCGTATTCCTGGATTTCACGCATTTTCTTGGACATGCTGACTTCTTCTTTTTCGATACGACCGAACTTGCTTCGTACCGGGTCGATTTTCTCTACCTGCTTTTTCATAACCGACTCGAAAATCGTGTGAAGCTTTTGCAGTGTCAAATCAGAAAGAAGCGCCTGTGTATCGATGGGCTCCTTGTAATCCGCAATTTCCGGCGGAAGGTTGGCTTCCTTAAACAGAATGCGACCTGCATCCAACTGACGGTCCGAAAGTTCCAGAGAAGCGTATTTATACATCTTGTACTGTAATAAGCGCTCTACCAGCTCTTGACGAGGGTCAACCGGCTCTTCCGTATTCTCCGGTTCCTCCTGCGGAAGCAGCATTTTGGATTTGATGTTAAGCAGTGTGGCTGCCATAACCAGAAACTCGCTCATGACCTCCATGTCCTGCTCCTGCATTTGCCTGATATAGTCCATATATTGCTCTGTGATTTCCACAATCGGGATATCATAGATATTTATTTTGTTTTTTTCAATGAGGTGCAACAATAAATCAAGAGGCCCCTCGAATTTTTCCAATGTAACGGACAAACTCATACTGATTTCCTCGTTTTTGTATTAATTACACAATATTCTACTCGGTTAAACAAACGTGCCGGCAGGGAATGAGAACCGATCCCTGCACTTACGACCATTGTAGAATTGCCTTCCGTATAACAGCCTCGGGTATAAGGCGGTAAATAAAGCTGGGGAGAAATCAAACCGCCCACCACCGGCAGACGGATAATGCCGCCGTGATTATGCCCGGATACTACAAGGGGAGCCAATTTTGCATAGGCCGGGAAATGGTCCGGAAAATGTGCCAGAAGTACGGTGCTTTCCGGGTGTTCGATAAACAACTCCTCTGTCGCCTTAGGCGGTAGCTCCTGTCTCTTTCTTTTATAATAGTACTCGTGCTTAAGCGTTAGTCCCGCAAACTCGACATTCTTCCCCTGTAGAACAAGAGAAACCGTTTCATTATCAAGAAAAGAAATCCCCATCTCTTCCACAGTATTGTGATACTCTTCAAATTGCTCCGGGAAATAGGTACGAAGGCGTTCTTCATGATTTCCCATACCGTATACTACCGGTGCGATTTCGGTTAATTTCTTTAAAAAAGCCGGAACGCGTCGGTTTTCTTTTTTGCCGTACTTGCTGATCATGTCGCCGGCCAGCAAAATAACATCCGGTGCTTCTTCTCTTAATCGACGAAGCACCCGGGCGTTGTTGCAAATCAAAGGATTGCAGTGTAAATCGGAAAGCATAACAATCCGCAAGCCGGATAATGATTCCGGAACTTCCAAGTCATATTCTCTTCTTACCGGCACGCCGTGTTCCACAAGTTGATAAATCGTTGCGCCTATTGCCAGTGCCGCCGTACCGAGCAAAAACAGACTGCTGCGTTTCATTTACACACCTCCCG
>JAZUBD010000311.1:0-2671 GCA_045638305.1 Lachnospiraceae bacterium | reverse complement strand
TGTGATTGCGGCTGCGACTGTGGCAACAATAACGGTGTAGGCGGTGCAATGGGCGGCAGCAGTTGCTGGATTATCATCCTCATCCTTCTCTTCTGCTGCGGCGGTTGCGGTAACAACGGTTGCTTCTAAAAAAAGGAGGGTATCCTTACGGGGATACCCTCTCTCTTTCTTTCATGAAAACTACTGCTCGGAATACTTTGCGGAAAGCTCGTTGATGGTGCCATCATTCTTCATCTTGGTTAAAATGTCGTTAATCTGCTCTAACAGCTCGGTATTTTCCTTATTTACTGCAATACCGTACTCCTCGGAAGAGAATGCCTCTGCATCTTCCACAATCTTTAAGCCCTCATTATCGCCCACATACTTCATTGCCGTTGCGGAGTCGATTACTACTACATCACACTTTCCGTTTACAAGCTCCATAATAGCCTCGGAGCCCTTCTTAAATGCTTCGTAAGAATAGCCCATATCCTTTACGCAGGACTCACCGGTATATCCCTGGATAACTACAATCTTCTTATCCTCCATATCGGTCGCCTTTGCAATGTCGGAGCCTTCCTTTACAATCATAACCTGCTTTGCGGTGTAGTACGGAACAGAGAAGTTTACCTCTTCCGCTCTTTCCGGGTCAATGGTCATACCTGCGATAACCGCGTCTACCTGACCCTTCTGAAGTGCAAGAAGCAGGGAGTCAAACTCCATGTTCTCAATCTGTGCGGTCTTACCGATTTCATCGCCGATCTGCTTTGCGATTGCCATATCGATACCGTCATACTCACCGATAACACCGTTTGCGGCTACAAACTCGAACGGCGGGAACTCTGCGTTGGTACCGAAGGTAATGGTATTGGTCTCTTCTTCCTTACCGCCGCATGCAGCAAACATTGCTACGGTCGTTACACAAGCTACTGCCAGTGCAATCTTCTTCATCATTTTCTTCATTTTCTTTCTCCTTATTTTCATTATTTTACTCGTCTATTTTAAAGCACTTTGCTTAAAAACAGCTTGGTTCGTTCATTCTGCGGATGGTCAAAAATCTCTTCCGGTGTACCGCTTTCCAATACTACGCCGCCGTCCATAAATACCACACGGGTAGCCACTTCTCTTGCAAACCCCATCTCGTGAGTTACCACCACCATGGTCATACCACTTTTTGCAAGATTTTTCATAACATCAAGTACTTCTCCGACCATCTCCGGGTCAAGGGCACTGGTCGGCTCATCAAACAGCATAATCTCCGGCTCCATGGCAAGAGACCGGGCAATGGCAATACGCTGCTTCTGACCCCCGGAAAGCTGTACCGGATACGCATTTGCCTTATCGGACAACCCGACAATTTTAAGAAGTTCCTGCCCTTTTGCCTTAGCCTGTTCCTTCGTCATTTTCTTAAGTTTTACAGGCGCCAGGGTAATATTTTCCATCACCGTCAAATGTGGAAACAGATTAAAGTGCTGGAACACCATGCCCATCTTCTGACGTATCTTATTGACATCCACCTTCGGAGCATTGATAAGCTCATCATCTACATAAATCTCACCCTTATTCGGCTTTTCCAACAAATTCAGACAACGAAGAAACGTACTCTTACCGGAGCCGGACGGTCCGATGACTACTACCACTTCGCCCGGTTTGATGTGCTCATCAATTCCGTTTAAAACGTCTAATTTACCAAAGCTTTTATGTAAGTTATTTACCTTAATCATGCGCTACCCCCTTCTACCGGATATCGGACTTTCTCAGATGCTTCTCTATGATACCAAGCACCGTAGTCAGTATTTTAATCAATACAAAGTAAATAACCGCGGTGGCAAGCAACGGCATCATTGCCAGATAGGTGGCACTCTTAATGAAATCACCGGCCTTCTGAATATCCATAAGACCTACATAACCTACGATTGCAGTCTCCTTAATAAGGGTAATAAACTCATTGCACATAGCCGGGAAAATATTCTTCACCGCCTGTGGCACAACAATATAAAACATCGTCTGAACTCCGGTCAGACCAAGAGAGCGTCCTGCCTCCGTCTGCCCCTTATCGATGGAAAGAATACCCGCACGGATAATCTCCGACACATAAGCACCGGAATTAATGGAGAATGCGATTGCAGCAATAATCCACTTGTCTAAATCCACCGTAGCAAACACAACAAAGTAAATAATCATAAGCTGCGTTACGGACGGGGTAGCGCGGATGATATCCGTATACACCTTACCGATAAAGCGTAACAGCTTACTTTTGGACAGACTGCAAATCGCAATCAAGAAACCGATTACCAGTCCCAACAACGCCGCCAATAGGGAAATCTTAATAGTTACACCGATACCCTCCAGCAACAACTTATATCTGTCTTCTCTGATAAAACACTTTTCAAAGGTTCTTGCAAATTCCGCAAACCAGCCGGAACCACCTCCGGCAGCAAGACACATGGTATACAGATTCATCTATGTTCTCCTTCCGTACTTGTACAAATCAACAGAGATAAATTATAACACAGAAACGCAAAAGAATCAAGCATTCCGACGGTTTTCATCGAAATGCCTGATTCAGAAAATACATTTTAATTATGCCTTTAATCTTTTACTCTATCTCTGTAATTTCTACGGTTGCTCCATGATCCGTAAAGGTAGCTGCAATCAGCTCCGCATCCTTCTTGTTCGTCACCTCGATTAC
>JAZUBD010000310.1:0-2719 GCA_045638305.1 Lachnospiraceae bacterium | reverse complement strand
ATGCCCGGTACCGCCGCCAAACGATCCGCATCCTCGGAAAGCACCGCCGCACGGAGCTCCTCCGCGCCGATGGAGGATAAAATCCCCAGACCTAACTTCGGCCCGATGCCACTGACCGTAATCAGAAGCTTAAATATTGTCAAATCCACCTTTGACAGGAAGCCGAACAATGCCACACCGTCTTCTTTTACCTGTAAATAGGTGTAAAGCTTAAGCTCCTCTCCCTGAGCCGGGAGTTTCTCCAAATCGGAAGGCATCACCGCTACCTCATAGGCAATACCACCCGCTGTCTCTATCATTACCGCATTCCCGTCCGATTCTGCGAACACGCCCTTAATGTATGCAATCACGTTTGTCACCTCGTACTGTATTCTATGCGCCGCAGCCGTCTCAACCGGCTCTGCCTGCGCAGTCATCTCTCCTGCTTACTTCAGCCGTTCAAACTTCCCCCTGGAAAACTGCAGTCTTCCCTCGTCGATAAACCGCACCACTTCAAAGGTCGGAATCTCCAACCCATCCGCTATCTGAATCGCGTTACTGTTAGGAAACTTTTTCAAATATTCTTCAATCCGGCTGAACAAAATATCGTCCAACTCCTTGCAATGGTTACAAACTACAGATGTATAGGGACTCTTAAACATTGCCCCGCAATACTTACACTGATTCAGCTTCATGCGATCACCTCCTTACGGATAGACTTTCACATTTATAGTATAGCACATCCCCCTCCCAGATGGAATAGTTATTTTCTTATTTTTACGCAAAATGCAAGGAGTGAGTTACCGTACTTTTTTCTGCTTTCCACTACCCAAACCGTCAAACATATGATACACTGATACTATCGCTAAGGTACCGCAAAACGTGTGCCTTATTACAAAGGGAGTGCTCCTATGATTACATTAACCACACCGTTTACACCGGAATTTACGCCTTACCTTCCGCCTGAATTACAGACGAAGCAGGCGCTCTATTTTGATATCGAAACCACCGGACTTTCCGCACAAAGCTCCTATGTTTACCTCATCGGCTGCGCCTACGAGGAAGAAGGCACCTACTACCTGACCCAGTGGATGTGCACGGAGCCTGCGGAGGAAAAGGAGCTTTTGCGTCTTTTTTTTGAAAAGGCAAAGGAATACGATTTGCTTCTCCACTACAACGGCACCGGCTTTGATTTGCCGTTTCTGGAAAAAAAAGCCAAACGGCACTGTTTGGCTTACCCTCTGTCCGGCTTGGAAAGCCTGGATTTATACGCGGTCGCACGCAGGCTTAAGAACTACTTACCGACGGAGGACTTGAAGTTAAAATCCATGGAGCAATTCTTTGGTTTTACCCGAACGGATACCTTCTCCGGCGGTGAATTAATCGAGGTCTATGCACAATTTCTGGGCCTGTACCGCTTAAACGAACTGACCAATCACAGCAAGGAACAGGAGGTCACCGCTCTCGGTCACGTTCTTCTGTTACATAATGCAGAGGATATCAAAAATCTTCCGTCTCTTACGGTACTGCTGTTTTTGCAGAATTTATCCGAGGAACTGACAGTGGAAGGTTTACAACCGGCCATGCCGAATGCCTTGCCGGACAACCCGAAGCTTCAGGAAGCCTTAAGCAAAATCAAGCTGACACCGAAAGCGGTTTCGGTGGATTATGCCTTCCCGTTTACCCTGCCTGCCCGTTGCGAACTTTGTCTTCCTTTCGATGACCGGATGATTACGATTACATTAAGCAAAAACGGACTTGTCATGGTGCTTTTGCCGGTTTATTCCGGCGAGCTGAAGTACTTCTATCCGAACCCGGCTGACTACTATTACTTGCCGCTTGAAGACTGCGCCATGCACAAAAGCGTGGCCTCTTTTGTAGAAAAAGAGTACCGGAAAAAGGCCACGGCAGCCACCTGTTATACGAAGAAAACAGGCGATTTTTTGCCTCTGGCCCTGCGAAATCAGAAAAGTGCACAGCAAAAAATCAATTCTACAGACGTAGAGCCCCTAGGCGTGCAAACAAAAAAAGAAGCACAGAAGGAATCCTCTCTTCCATGCTTCTATTCCGATTACAAAAGCAATTTCTGTTACACCGCCTACAACGATGAATTAAAAGCAAACGGCCTGACACCGGTAATCAAGTCCTTGCTTGACTCCTATTTATGATTCTGTCTTTACTCCGGTAATAAACTCCGCGTACGGCAGAGTCTCCACCCAGGCACAGAACTCACGCCACTCCGGCAATCTGTGGTTCTTTCTCTGGGCATAAATGGTCTTTAACTGACGGTAATTCGTCGTCATGGCCGCCGTCAGCTTAAAGCCGCACGGATTGGAGTACAGAAGACGTAAATAATCCTCCGGGTCCTGAGTCTCGTTGTACTTGTCCTTTAACTCGTTCATAATGGCAATCATACGCTTGTCCGTATACTCGCTGTACTGATTATCCAAATCAAACTTCGCAATCCGGTGCATGGTGGACTGACTGGAAATGAAATCCAGGAAATGATACCGCTCCGCTTCCGTCCATGCCTTTACCGTAAAGGTCAAATCAAACTGTACGATAATACCGGTCATAAACTGGTCGTGTCCGCTGCCCCGCTCACAGGTAGCAAGCTTATAGGTGGTCGGCACAATGTCACCGTTTAACTCCTCCGTCTTTGTTGCCATCGGAAACTTACTGCCACGAACGGCACTTTCCAAACCGTATACTTTTACATTACTGACTACCATCTCTTACC
>JAZUBD010000309.1:0-6129 GCA_045638305.1 Lachnospiraceae bacterium | reverse complement strand
TCCGGATGCGGAAAAAGTACGGTGGGCAAGCTGATGTTGGGTCTGCTTTTGCCGGAGAAAGGCGAGGTGAAACGTCCGGCTCGGTTGGGAGCGGTGTTTCAAGAGGATCGTTTGTGCAAGGAATTTGACGCGGTAACCAATATTGCCATGGTGACCGGTGACAGGCGGGCAGCGGAAGCAGCCCTTGCGGAAGTGGGACTTTCGGATATCAAAGGGAAACCGGTAGCGGCGCTGTCCGGAGGAATGAAGCGTCGGGTGACTATTGTGCGTGCACTGTTGTCCGACGGCGAATTGTTGGTATTGGATGAACCGTTTACGGGTTTGGATACGGCGAATAAACAACAAGTGATAGCATACGTGAAGGATAAATTACAGGGTAGGAGTGTGCTTTTGATTACCCATAACGAGAGGGAAGCGGTAGTGTTGGCGGACAGAGTGGTTCGTATGGCACGGTAGAAGAAATGAGGTGACAGGCATGAGGATTGAACTGCCGAAGCAGGTAAAACAGATTATAGATACATTACAAGCGCAGGGATACGAGGCTTACGCGGTGGGGGGCTGTGTCCGGGATGCGATGCTTGGGAGAGAGCCCCAGGATTGGGATATTACCACATCGGCTCTTCCGAAGCAGGTGAAGGCGTTGTTTCGCCGAACCATCGATACCGGGATTCAACACGGTACGGTAACGGTGCTGATGGACAAGATTGGCTTTGAGGTAACCACCTATCGGGTGGACGGGAAATACGAAGACGGCAGAC
The DNA here is from genome assembly GCA_045638305.1 of Lachnospiraceae bacterium. Taxonomy (GTDB): domain Bacteria; phylum Bacillota; class Clostridia; order Lachnospirales; family Lachnospiraceae; genus SIG307. The sequence continues at coordinate 5,371 of JAZUBD010000309.1, read as the reverse complement.
ATCCGACAGAGGTATCCTTTACCGCCAGTCTGGCCGAGGATTTAAAAAGACGTGATTTTACAATCAATGCAATGGCATATAATGAGAAGGAAGGTCTGGTGGATTTGTTCCATGGGGCCGAGGATTTGGAGCAGGGAGTGATTCGGTGTGTCGGCGTGGCAAAAGAGCGTTTCTCTGAAGATGCCTTGCGCATTTTACGGGCCTTTCGTTTTTCGGCACAGCTGGATTTTTCCATAGAAGAAGAGACCCTTGCGGCTGCCCGGGAGTTGGCGGATACGCTGCGAAAAATCAGTGCGGAACGAATTTATGCGGAACTTACGAAGCTTTTGGTGTCTGCTCATCCGGAACGGCTTTTGACGGCCTATGAGTGTGGCGTGACGAAGGTGATTTTGCCGGAATTTGACCGGATGTGCGGGACGGAGCAAAACCATCCGGCTCATTACGCAACTGTGGGAATCCACAGTTTGGATACGACTTGTTATGCAAAGAAAGTAACAGAATATGCGCCGGAATGCGGATTTACGGCGGAGGAGTTCCGGTACTTGCGTTTGGCGGCATTGTTTCATGATACAGGGAAGCCGGACTGCCGTACTACGGATGAGAACGGAATCGACCATTTTCGCGGGCATGCGGAGGCCGGCGCCGATGGGGCGAAAAAGATATTGCGCCGTTTGAAATCGGACAATGCTACCATAGATACGGTATCCCGACTGGTGCGGTGGCATACTTATCCGTTTGTGGCTGAGGAGAAGGCACTTCGTCGTGCGATGCACAAAATCGGCGGTGATTTGTTTCCGCTTTTGTTCGAACTGCGTCGGGCGGATTTGGAGGCCCACGCGGAGCCGTACCGTACCGAAGGACCGGAAACACTCCGAAAGGTATGGAAAGTTTATTTGGGTATCAGAGAGCGGGAGGAATGTACGTCTTTAAAGGATTTGGCGGTAAATGGCAGCGATTTGATTGCTGCGGGCTTTGCGCCGGGAAAAGAGCTGGGTGAGGTGCTGAACAGACTACTTTTGCTTGTGATTGAAGAACCGGAAAAGAATAAAAAGGAAGTGCTTTTAAAGGAAGCGGACGGTATGAAAAATTAATAAGATTTCGGACACATGATTTCTCTTTCGTCTTCATAGTATGTAGAGAATATACCTGTCTGGCCCGCTATGATGCGGTGCGGCATGAGGAATCGGAGGAGATATTGTGGAGGAAAAGAGTCTTGAATTTTTTGAAAAATATGATATTACGGTAACCGGCACCGCAAGGACCCGGGGCGCGTTTTGCATCGATACCGAGCGGGGGCCGAAGTTACTGTTGCCATATAGCGGAAGCGAAGCGAGGGCAGTGTTTGAGCAAGGAATGTTATCCTGCCTTACGGAGCGCGGATTTTTCGTGGACGGATATGTGGCAAATAAGGAAGGCGCCTACGTAACAAAGGATGAGTACGAGGAGCCTTTTTTGATGAAGGATTGGTATTACGGAGAAGAGTGTAACGTAAGAAAGCCCGAGCAGGCACTGGCTGCGGTGCGGCATCTGGCGGCGTTACATAATGTGCTTACCGGAATGTCGGAAACGGTATTGTTACCGGTGGCGGAGAACGGAGAGAATATACCGGGGAGCGGGGGAGACGGCTCGGAGGATACTTCGGTGTCGGGACAGCTGCAAACGTTGCCGGGAGCGGTACAGAAAAGCTTGCCGGAGCTGTTTGAAAAGCGGAACCGGGAACTGCGCCGGGTGCGGGCTTTCCTCCGGGAAAAGAAGCGGAAGGCCTATTTTGAAACGGTATATATCAATACTTTTCCCGAGTTTTATGAAAAGGCGGAGGCGGCCCTTGCGGGAGCAAAGGAGTGTGGCTGTACGGAGACGTTGGAGGCGGCTCTTGCGGAAGGAAGAGCTTGTCACGGTACCTATACCCATCACAATCTTTTGGTGCTTCACGACGGAAGCTTTGCAACGGTGAATTTTGATAAGGCCTGCCTCGGGGTACAGATTGCGGATTTTTATCTGTTTTTCCGGAAATTCATGGAGAAAACCGGCTGGGACCGGGGATTGGCGGAACGACTGATGGAAGCGTATACGTCAGTAAGAAAGGTGGAGAAAGCAGAATGGCAGGTGTTTTATCTGCTGCTTTCTTATCCGGAAAAGTTCTGGAAAATCACCAACAGCTACCACAACGGCAAGAAGTCCTGGATACCGCAAAAAACCACGGAAAAGCTTTTGGCGGTAAAGGAACAGGAGAAGGAAAAGGAGGCACTGCTGGCGGATGTGGCCGGGTGGCGTTAGAGAACTTTGGGACTGCAGGCTCATTGACAGAGTATGGAAGATTCGGTATATTATTCTGATAAGACAATAGATTCAAAAGAGGGAGAAGGAGTGTAATATGGCGGGATATGAGGAACGATTTGCGGAAGTAAAAGAAAGACTGGCACGAAAACAACATCTGGAGGCAGTGATGACCGAGCTTCAGGCGCAACAGAGAGAGGTGCTGGCGAAGGTAACGGAACTGCGGGAAAGAAAGGCAACGGAACAGAATGATGTAGATCGGTTGGAACAGGGAAGTCTTGCTGCATTTTTCTTACATGTGGTCGGGAAAAAAGAAGAAAAGCTTGCAAAAGAACAGCGGGAAGCCTACCAGGCTGCAGTGAAATGCGATGTGGCGGAAAAGGAGCTGTTCGAGATTGAGTCTCGTCTTAACAGAACTGCGGAGGAGCTTGTTTCTTTGCAAAACTGCGAGAAAGAATACGAAGCGTTGCTGCAGGAAAAGCGGGAGGAGATTGCCCGGAGAGGGCTACCGGCAGCGGAGGAGATTATCAGAAACGAACACCGGCTGTTTGAGGAAGAGAAGAAGACAAAGGAAATAAAGGAAGCAATCGCCGAAGGTAGAAAAGCAAAGGTGCTTGCAGAGGCAGCCCATGCGAATCTGGACAGTGCGGACGGGTATAGTACCTGGGATATGTTCGGCGGAGGACTTGCGGTTGACTTATTGAAGCATGGTAAAATCAACGATGCGCAAGCGTCGATTGAGGAACTGCAGGTACAGCTTCGAAATTTTAAAACCGAACTTACGGATGTGCAGATTGAAACAAACATTACAATTGAAATAGATGAAATGCTGAAATTTGCGGACTATGTGTTTGATGGTTTCTTTTCGTCCTATGCAGTAAAACAGCAGGTTGAGGATGCCATCGGACAGGTGAAGGAAACGGAAGAAACAATAGACCGGCTGTTAGAGCAATTACATCGGTTAGAGACTTTAAATGAGAAGGAAAAGGCGCGTCGCCGGGAGACGTTGCGTCAACTGATTACTGTAACGGAAGTATAAGGGTGGAAAAAATAAAAGGGTACAAAGGAGTTAAAACAGGGAAGTGTGAAATTGTTCTTGAATCATAACGCGTTTTTCGCTATAATGTGTACATAGGCCAAGGGCCGGAAGGAGTTTACATGAAAAGTGAAAAACGCGTTCTTTTTTTGTTGGCAGCGTCTGCGGTGGTAATTCTCCTGGTGACGGTGCTGACGCTTTTTTCGGGAAAAGAAGAGCCAGCCGGAACGAAGAAGCCGGGAAAGGACCCGAGGGTAACAGCCGGGGCTAAAGTAACCGGTGGGATTACGGCGGAGCATAATAAGCTGATGATGGTAAAGTCGGTGGATACGGCAGAGAGTACCATTGCAGTATATGATTTGGAAGACGGCGGTGAGGTGACGCTCTCTTATGATGTGGCGGCGGATATTCGCAGCAAGTACGGGAGTCTCACTTATGCGGTGGCCTTGACCTATGGGCAGATTGTCCGGGCGGAGTATGACGGGGAAGGCCGTCTTGTAAAAATGCAGTTGTCCGGAGAACATTGGGAGCTCCACGGAGTGGAGGAGTTTGCGATTACGGACAGCACCCTTACGGTCAATAATACGACCTATAAGCTTACGGAGGAAACCGTTGCTTATTGCGAGGGCGAAAAAATTGCCCTGGGAGAGGTGAGAGACATTGACCGAGTGGAACTGTGCGGTATTGATTCGGAGATTTTGACTGTTCGCGTGGTAAAGGGTCACGGTTCCATTAAGCTTGTAAATTGTACGGAATTTCAGGGGGCGAAAGTTACCTTTAAGGACGAGAGTCATGTGTTAGATGGAGAACCGACCTATCTGGTGCGGGAAGGAAAGTATACCGTGTCCGTAGTCGGAGAGAAGAATGCCGCGGCGGCGGAAGTGACTGTGGCGCGGAACGAGCAGGTGGTCATTGACTTGTATGAATACGGCGGTGCGCCGGTGGAGACGGCGGAGGTACGGTTTAAGGTGACTCCGTTTTCCGCAGTGCTTACCATTGACGGTGAGCGGGTAGACTATTACGAGCAAGATTTGGTGCTGGAGTACGGCGAGCATGAGGTGGTGGCAGAGTTGGGCGGTTACACGACCTATAAGGGTATCCTTGCGATTACCAGGCCGTATCATACCTTCCAAATCGACTTGCCGGAACGTCCGGTGACGAGTCAGGATCCGGAGGATGACGATTCCGGGGATGAGAATGACGGTGAGGATGATAGTATCGGTTCGGAGTCCGGGGACGGTGAAGACGGAGACGGAACCCAGGAGGGCAACGACAGTAGTTCCACAGAGAATCCGGAGGGTGACACTTCAGGGGACGATAGCGGAGAAGGCTCCGGTGATGAGTCCGGCAGCGGAGAAGGTGAATCGGGAAGCGGTTCCGGAGACGAGATCGCAGACCGTCGTTATGTACCGATCGGAGCAGCCGGTGGATATGACTATGACAAAGAATACAGTACCTTTTTATTGGAGCCTGCGGGAGCAATTGTGTTGATTGACGGCATCAGTCTCGGTGCGGCGCCGGTAGAGTTTGAAAAGATACTGGGGACCTATACCATTACGTTACGGAAAAACGGAAAGGAAAAGGAATATACCGTGACCGTGGACGAGGGCAGCTTTGAGGGTGATGTGTACTGGAAGTTTTCCATGAATTGATACTAAGTCGCAGACGGAAGGCGTTGTAAGAAAGGATAAATCATGAAATACAAGTATATTTTATTTGATTTGGACGGAACGGTAACCAATCCGGAGGAGGGCATTACGAAAAGCTTTGCCTATGCTCTGGAGCACATGGGCATTCATGTGGAGGACCGGACCGAGCTTCGTAAGGTTATCGGACCGCCGTTACTGCAGTCCTTTGACGAGTTTTATCATTTTACGAAGGAGCAGGCCTTAGAAGCTACCGCCAAGTACCGGGAACGGTACGGCGATGTGGGCTGGGCGGAAAACGAAGTGTACGACGGCGTGGAGGACATGTTAAAGGCCTTGTCCGAAGCCGGTGCAAAACTGATTCTGGCTACCTCGAAGCCGGAACGGTATGCGGTGCGGATTATGGAGCATT
>JAZUBD010000308.1:0-4101 GCA_045638305.1 Lachnospiraceae bacterium | reverse complement strand
ACGACATGGCTACGATCCGAGTTCCTTCATCATATCAATCTCATACGGCGTAATCTCCCGTCCCTCCGGGTCCTGAATCACGCGCACCACCGGTCGTAGCGGCATGCTTCGGTTCTGATCCGCCACAATACCCAGATATTGATTGGACAACCGTACCAAAGAACCGTTCGGATACACCGCTAATTGCTGGGTAAACAATCCCACCAGTTCCGGGTCAAACTCCTTCTCGCTTCGTTCCATCAAAAAGTCCATTGCTTTATTTGCCGGCCATCGCTTCCGATAGCACCGGTCTGTTGTCAAGGCATCATAGACATCCGCAATGGAAACGATTCGTATATATTCGTTTAAATCGCTCCCCATCAGGCCTTGTGGATATCCGCTCCCATCCAGACGCTCATGATGCATATACGCAATCTGACGTACCTGCTCCGGCACGGACGTAATCCTTCGCATAGCCTGATACCCGTATAATGCATGCATCTTTACATACTGATACTCCTGATTGGTCAACTCTCCTTCTTTAAACATAACCTCTTTATCGATTAACATCTTTCCGATGTCGTGAAGCAGAGTTCCCATACCGAGAATCGTCATCTTCTGTTCGCTGTAATTAAGCTTTCGCCCTATCATTAACGCATATACCATCGTACTCACGGAATGGGTATAAGTATACTCATCATTCGAAGCAATATCATTCAAACTCACCTGCACATCCGGTGTACGTAAGATTTCGGAAATAACCGACCCCACACAATTTTCCAATTCTCTGGTCTCCAGCTTATCCGTAATAGAGAACTGTTGCATGGCACTTTGTAACTTCTGTTTACAGCTGTTTCTGGTACGTTCCGCAATCGCATCCGGTATTTCGATTCCTTCACTCTTTCCGTCCTCTACATAGACGTACTCGATTCCCATGTTTCGTAAATTCGGAACATACTTTGACACATTCGAACGACCGGCAGGAAGAACCAATGCACCTTGATTGTACACCGCTCTTGCTATTTTCATGTCCGGCTTAAGCATATCAATGGAAACCAGTCGCATACGTCTTCCTCCTCTCTGTTCTTACTAAAAATATACCATAGTTTCCTCAAATACGCAAACAAAAAAATAAACGGTATCACGGAGAGTTCCCTTGTCAATCTTGCTTTCCCAAGAGAACCCCATCTTCCCGCGCCGTTTATTTCACAAAAAAAGAGAGAACGTAATTAAATTTTCGAAAGCTGAGGCGACCGGGAGGCAACACAACTCCGCCTATGTGAGATGTGTTACCACCCTACACCTCATTTATTTATAGTCTTTCTATCCCACCTATTCGCTCTTAACCTACTACAATATTTATTCTAACACATATTTGTAAACATTTTGTTATGGAAATTCTTAATTATTTCTTATGATTTTTAAGAAGTACCTGTTTCAAAGTTGTCTCTCCCTTGATTTTTGGATGAAAATTGTGTATAATTATAGCATAAAAGAAGAATGATTTTTGCACAACTTATAGCATCCGAAAGGGGGGCTTTTTATGAATAAAGTGATTACCATCAGCAGACAGTACGGTAGCGGCGGAAGAGAAATCGGCACCAAATTAGCCGAAAAGCTTGGAATTCCGTTTTATGACAACGAACTGATCACCCGTGCAGCACAGGAAAGCGGCTTTGCCGAGGCCGTATTCGAAAATGCGGAAAAGAAGGCCACCAATAGCCTGTTGTATTCTATTGCCATGGGCATGAGTTCCTACGGCAGTCAGGATTTGGGCTTTTCCAACCTTTCCCTGGACGACCGCATTTATCTGGCGCAATCCAATGTCATCCGTAAAGTTGCAGAGGAAGGCCCGTGCATTATTATCGGCCGTTGTTCCCACTATGTACTGAAGGATTTAGAGAATGCGGTACACCTCTTTATCCATGCGGATATGCCGTTCCGTATCGAACGTGCCATCCGGGTTGAGCATGTAGACCCGGCTAAGGCAGAGGAAGTCGTATTAAAGAACGACAAGCGTCGTGCCAACTACTACAACTACCATTCCGGCGAGAAATGGGGCATTGCCTCCAACTATCACCTCTCTGTAGACAGTAGCCTGTTCGGTATCGACCATACGGTGGATTGTATCTACAACTTCGTTAAGAACTTATAACCATAACAAAAGGGGCTTCACATGCGAAGCCCCTCTTTTTCTATCTTCATGTCTTAAAATCCGTACAACTCCAACTCCTCACACCAGTCCAGATACCGTTCGAAAACCTCATCCTCCCATTTGTATACATCGGTATCTGCTTCCTCTACCCAGGCAAGCAACGCCATCATATATAGCATCGCATCCCTTTCTTCCAACTCTGCCAGCTTCTCCTCCAGCTCCATAAAGAAGGTTTCGCTAAACAGCAAAAACTCCTCCTCTGTCTTTATCTCCTGAAGCTGTGCCGACAACTCTCTCAACTCCGGCTTAAACATGGCGCCGTCTCCAAATAAGAGGGATGCATTGGCATAATCTCCTCTTTCGTACAAAAGCTCCAGAACAAGCAACCATTCCTCGGCGTCAAGTTGAATGTCCTTTTCATCCCAACCACCGATCCAGGATTCCAATTCTCTCACATATGCTTCTAAAGCCTTCTCCGACATTCCGGAGGTTCTTTCTTCCGCTTCTTCTGCCAGATAGTCCAGGAAGTCCATAAAATCATAGGCATCTTCTACTTCATTTAACGCATCACTGAATACCGCAATATCCGCGTCGTACTTTCCTTTTTTCCGCACTACATTGACACGTAACTTACACTTTCTTCCGCTACCGTCCTTGGCTTCTACGGTAATTATCGAGGTGCCCGTTCTCAATGCCTTTAAGGTGCCGTATTCGGAAACCGTAACGATATTCGGTCTGGAGGAGGTGTAAGTTACCTCCTTATTCGTTGCCGTATGCGGTAAAATCTTCGGATCAAGAGAATAGCTCCGGTCAAGACGAAGCGTCAATTCCTCTTCCTCCAGACTCAGTGACTCCACATAAATGAGCGGCGTACAATCCGCAATGATGTAGGTTCCCGGCTGGAATATTTTGAACTCGTAATAGCCGTCCTTCAAAAACTCGCCGTTCATCTCAGCCATAATGGTTTTCCGGTTCGGTGTATAAAACACCGCAAATTTCTCCCTGTCAAAGCCTGCCGGCACGGAAACCTTCATGGTCATCGGTAAATACACATCCATCTCAGGGTCCTCAAAGGAAACCTCAAACGCCATGTATTCGTCGGTCTGCAGCAAACGATGCATTGCCTTTTCTACCAGCTTCTTATCTACCTTATCTATGAGAATCGCGCTTTCATCTGCCTTTGCACCTACCGCCAGCTTTACCCGGCTGTAAATCGTTCCCTCCCGGATAAGTTCCTGCACACCGGCAGAATAGTCGATAATTTCCGCTTCCACGCCGCGCACATTGATACGTGCTATCTTTCCGTTACAAAATACCGTAATCAGATTATCTCCGACTTTATAAATCACAGAACCGGACAAAGTAAAGTTGGTTACCGTATCCTTTGTTCCGTCGTTAAAAGTAGCCGTTACTTTAATATCCTCGGAAGCTACCGCCTTTCCTACCACTACCGGTAGTCCAGTATACTCAGCCTTAATACTTACCACCGTTTTTGCCAGACCCTGTATCTTCACTTCGGAGGATAGCTCTCCGTACTCTACTACTACCACGTTACTGCCTTCTTTTTGAATAACGGAAGGAGTCAGTTCAAACTCCGTAACACGTTCCACCGTATTATCGTTAAACACTACCGTCACATAAAAATCATCCCGCTTCGGAGCATTTCCCACAATCACCGCCGGTCCGTTATATCGGGCAAACATAGAACGCGGCTTTCGCTCCTCTTTACCCGTTACTGTAAAGGTTGCGGTTTCATTCTCATAGGATACCTCAAATTCATTCGACCCCAAAGAATCCACCAGCGTATAGGGCAACTCATAATCCGTCGGTTTGTCGAGGGTTCCGTCACTGTAATATACGATTACCGTAAGTTTCTCTCTGTCCAGTTTTTCTCCGACCGTAACGCTTCCCTGGGAATAATAGGCATGAAGAAGTCGGATCGTAGCCATGTCGTTCTGTGAGCCAAG
>JAZUBD010000307.1:0-1498 GCA_045638305.1 Lachnospiraceae bacterium | reverse complement strand
ACCCAGACCCGTCAGATGGCTGAGGAGTATGCACAGAGACTTCAGATGCAGGGTCTGAACCTGGAGCAGTACTTCAAGTTCACCGGCATGAACGCAAACAGCTTCATGGAGAACTTAAAGCCGCAGGCACTTAAGAGAATCCAGTGCAGACTTGTTCTTGAGGCTGTTGTAAAGGCTGAAAATATCGAGGTTTCCGAGGAGGAACTTGATAAGGAATTCGATACCATGGCTCAGAACTACCGCATGGAGAAGGAGAAGCTTGTTGAGCTTGTAGGCGAGAAGGAAAAGGAACAGATTAAGATGGATATCGCAGTACAGAAGGCTGTAGACTTTGTACGCGACGCTGCAAAAGAAAAGTAAGAAGAATCAACATAAGGGATGTTCCGCATGGGCATCCCTTCGTTGCCAGAAAGGAGTTTAATCATATGAGTTTAGTACCTTACGTGTTGGAACAGACCGCCAAGGGCGAACGTACCTATGACATTTATTCCAGATTATTGAAGGATCGTATTATTTTTCTCGGAGAAGAGGTAAACGATGTAACCGCGAGCCTTGTAGTTGCCCAGCTTTTGTTTTTAGAGAGCGAGGATCCGAAGAGAGATATCAGTTTATATATTAACAGCCCGGGTGGCTCCGTGACCGCAGGTATGGCTATTTACGATACCATGCAGTACATTAAGTGTGACGTATCCACCATTTGTATCGGTATGGCAGCCAGCATGGGAGCTTTCCTTTTGGCAGGCGGTACCAAGGGCAAGCGTTTTGCTCTGCCGAATGCTGAGGTTATGATTCATCAGCCGTCCGGCGGTGCAAGAGGTCAGGCAACCGAGATTGAAATTGCGGCAAAGAATATTTTGCGTACTAGACAGAAGTTAAATGAGATTCTTGCTGCCAATACCGGAAAGCCGATTGAGGTAATTGCGGTAGATACCGAGCGTGATAATTATATGACTGCGGAGGAGGCTGTTGCATACGGCTTAATCGACAGTGTCATCACGAATCGCTAATAGCAGATGATTGAGGTGAACGTAAAGTGGCAAATAAGACAGATGACAGACAGAACTTTTTTTGTTCTTTCTGCGGAAAAGCGCAAAAACAGGTAAGAAAGATGATATCGGGCCCGTCCGGAGTATATATTTGTGACGAGTGTATCGAGCTGTGCGCGGAACTGGTAGAAGAGATGGAGAAGGACGATGATTTCGAGGAAGCGGCAGAGAGTGAAATTAATTTGCTTAAGCCGATGGAAATCAAGGCCTTTTTGGATGAATATGTAATCGGTCAGGAGGATGCGAAGAAGGTGCTTGCCGTATCGGTATATAACCACTACAAGCGTGTTCTGATGCAGCCGAGCATGGATGTGGAACTTCAAAAGTCCAATATCTTAATGATCGGTCCGACCGGTAGCGGTAAGACCTATCTTGCCCAGACGTTGGCGAAGTTACTTAATGTACCGTTTGCGATTGCGGATGCAACTGCACTAAGTCGGAGGCCAAGCGGT
>JAZUBD010000306.1:0-2791 GCA_045638305.1 Lachnospiraceae bacterium | reverse complement strand
AATTGCTTCAGAATAAAAATCTTCTTGCCATTAATCAGGACCCGGAATCCCGCGGTGCATACCGCATTGCGGTAGAGCCGAACTGGTTCGGTAAGGACGACGCTTTCGTCCTTGTAAAGACCTTGGCAGACGGCGACCTTGCCATCGGCTTATTTAACTTTACGGACAATACCCGTGAAATCACCTTACAGTTCTGGGATATCGGCCTCCCGTATCAGTCGGGCTACGGTCTGTCCCTGTATGACTGCTTCACCAACGAGAACTTGGGTGTAGTCCGCGAACGCTTTGCAAAGCATGTGGATGCTCACGACTGCGTTGTAGTACGTGCAAAATTAACGCGCTAAGCCCTCTCCGGTGCGTTTCTTACGATAATCACTCGGTGTGGTGCCCTTTCTTTTCCGAAACAGTTTGGAGAAGTAAAGGGCATCTTTATACCCCACGGAACAGGCCACCGCCTGTACGGAAAGCTCCGTCGTTAAAAGCAGTTCACAAGCCCGCTCCATCCGTACCTCCGTCAGATACTCCTGAGGCGACACCTCCGCATGCTCCATAAACAGCCGGTACAAATAAGAGCGTTCCACATTTAAACTCCCCGCCAGCATGCTTACACTCAGCTCCTGCTTCCAGTAACTGTTCTGAATCACTTCCACCGCATCTTCGAAATAGGTCCGCTTTTCTCCCGGCTCCTTTGTCTCCTTCAAAAAATACGTCAACAATAAATATACTTTTGCCGCATACCGTTCTTTGGCAAAATCACCATGGAGTCCATCCTCATAAATGCGGAACAACGCTTCCGTCCCTTGCATTCCCCGTACCACCGGACACTTTTTAGAAAAGCCGGTACGCGCAACCAATGCCTTTGCATCTACCCCTTTAAAGTCAACCCAGCGATATGCCCACGGGTCCGACTCCTCAGGGTAATACAAAATCTCCTCCTCCGGAAATACAAGAAACGTATCTCCCGCAGAAAGGGCATAGGTCTGTCCACGGAATACCACATAGCCTTTCCCGGAAACAATATAATGAATGGAGTAAATCTCTCTTGTTCCCGGACCCCAGCGATGCTGATTCGGTTCCTTGTAATTGTTATCCGTGCAAACCAGTTGTAAGCGCATACTCTGTCTTCCTTCCTTATCCGAATATCTTACGGTTTCCTCTCAATTTCTACCGTCACATTACGCTCTTACTCCAAATAAGCATTTAGCATCTCCCGATACACATACCGGTGCATCGTCCTCTCTACCACCATGCGGTCCACCTTCTCAAGGGACATCCACTCTGCCGCTGCCACTTCGCATTCCTGCAAGGTTAACTCCTCTGCCGGAACATCCTTCCGAAGCACATATACATAGCAATATGCATTGGGTCTTCGCACCATGAGACAGTACTGCAACTCCTCAGCGGATACGTTCATTCCCAACTCCTCGGAAATCTCCCGTACTGCCGTGGTAAGAGGCTCCTCTGCCGCCTGTACGGAGCCTCCAGTAGTCGCCCATTCTCCCGGGCAGTTGTCTACCGTATCACTGCGCTTTTGCATCAAAAGCTCGCCCCTACTGTTCTGAATCCAAATATGTACTACCTTGTGAAAACGTCCCTCCGGAACCACTGTTCCTCGAAGATGCTTCTCTCCGGTAGGTCGTCCCGCTCCGTCGTACAAATCCCAATATTCCGTCATCTTCATTTCCTTTCGCACTTTGCTTCCGAAGCATACCTGCACCCACATCCGCACACATCGGAAACTCTCTTCCATATACCACACAAGGCTGTCTACCAATCACTCAGTAAGACAGCCTATGCATTATTTTCTCGTATTACTTATTTTCTTCCTTTACCTCAATCTTGCGGATTTCCTTGGTACGGATCTCCTCACAGATTGCGGAAATAAACTCAGCGAGCGGCTTCTGTCCCTCATCACCGAGATAACGGCTTCTTACGGAAACAACGCCCTCCTCCTCTTCCTTCTGGCCCACAACCAACATATACGGAACGCGGTCAAGTCTGGTTTCACGAATCTTGTAACCGATCTTCTCCGCTCTGTCATCCATCTCTGCGGAAATACCGTTCTTACGAAGCTCCTTTAATACCTTTTCCGCATAGTCGTTGTACTTCTCGGAAATCGGAAGCACACGTACCTGCTCCGGACAGAGCCAGGTCGGGAATAAGCCTGCATACTTCTCAATGAGCCATGCAAGAGTTCTCTCGTAGCAACCCATACTAGTTCTGTGGATGATATACGGGCGAACCTTGTCACCGTTCTGGTCGATATAGTACATATCGAACTGCTCAGCGAGAAGAGCATCCCACTGAATGGTAATCATGGTATCTTCCTTGCCGTATACGTTCTTTGCCTGAATATCAATCTTCGGGCCGTAGAATGCAGCTTCGCCTACACCTTCGATAAACTCGATACCGAGCTCGTTCAATACATCACGGATGTGCTGCTCGGTTTCATTCCAAACCTCAGCAGAACCTACATATTTCTCCGGATTTTCCGGATCCCAACGGGACAGACGATAGGTGACATCCTCTTCTACACCGAGAGTCTTTAAACAATGCTGTGCAAGAGCGATACAGTTCTTAAACTCTTCTACCATCTGGTCCGGACGCACAATCAAGTGGCCCTCGGAAATGGTAAACTGACGTACTCTGGTCAAACCGTGCATCTCACCGGAGTCCTCGTTACGGAACAAGGTAGAGGTCTCACCGTAACGAAGCGGCAGGAAGTCGGAGGCCAAGCGGTCTTAGGAAGACAAGCAACTATTGCAACTCCTTGGCTCACAGAACGACATGG
>JAZUBD010000305.1:0-10142 GCA_045638305.1 Lachnospiraceae bacterium | reverse complement strand
GGAAATATTCAGTCTTATGTAGCAAGAGACAGCATCGGTGAGGAATCGTATGCGGATTTCAAGAAGTTTGACGTGGGCGATATCGTAGGTATCGAAGGCGAAGTATTTAAGACAAAGACCGGTGAGACCTCCGTACATGCCATGAAGGTTACCCTGCTCAGCAAGAGCTTGCAGGTACTTCCGGAGAAGTACCATGGTCTGACCAATACCGATATCCGTTATCGTCAGAGATATACAGACCTTATTATGAACGCAGACGTAAAGGAGACCTTCGTAAAGCGTTCCAAGATTATCAGCTCCATTCGTCATTACCTGGACGGACAGGGCTTCATGGAAGTAGAGACCCCGATGCTGGTGGCAAACGCAGGCGGCGCATCCGCAAGACCGTTTGAGACCCACTACAACGCACTGGATGAGGACGTAAAGCTTCGTATTTCCTTAGAGCTTTACTTAAAGAGATTAATCGTAGGCGGCCTTGAGCGTGTATACGAAATCGGCCGTGTATTCCGTAACGAGGGTCTGGATACCAGACACAACCCGGAGTTCACCCTCATGGAGCTGTATCAGGCATACACCGACTATTACGGCATGATGGATTTGACCGAGAATTTGTTCCGTTATCTTGCGGAGGAGGTTTGCGGTACTACCACCATTACTTACGGAGAGCACACCATCGACCTTGGTAAGCCGTTTGAGCGTATGACCATGATCGAGGCGGTTAAGAAGTACACCGGCGTAGACTTCGACCAGGTAAAGGATACCGCAGAAGCAAAGAAGATTGCGGATGAGAAGGACGTACACTACGAGGCACGTCACGAGAAGGGTGACATCTTAAACCTTTTCTTCGAGGAGTTCGTAGAAGAGCATTTGATTCAGCCGACCTTCATTATGGATCATCCGGTAGAGGTATCTCCGCTTACCAAGAGAAAGCCGGACAAGCCGGATTACGTAGAGCGTTTCGAGCTTTTCATCAACACCTGGGAAATGTGTAACGCATACTCCGAGCTCAACGATCCGATTGACCAGAGAGAGCGTTTCAAGGCACAGGAAGCAGCTCTTGCTGCAGGTGACGAAGAAGCCAACACCACCGATGAGGACTTCATGAACGCCCTTGAAATCGGTATGCCGCCGACCGGTGGTATCGGTTACGGTATCGACAGACTGGTGATGTTATTGACCAACAGTCCGGCGATTAGGGATGTATTGTTGTTCCCAACAATGAAGTCACTAGAGCGCTAAAAACCTTATAAAATCAGATTTTTCGCATGAAGTATAAAATCCTTTTTCGTATAATTTTTGTAGTATTCGTATTTTATTCGTATTGATAATGGAGTAAAATCGTATACCTTACAAAATATACGAAGGAGGATTTTTTATGTCTAAAAAGAAAGTAAGAATTAAAACAAATCAGCCGGGAGTCTATCAAAACCAACAAACAGGAAAGTATGATGTGAAGTATTGTTACACGGAATATGATCCGACAAAAGATGAAAAATGTTACAAGGCCAAGTGGGTTTACGGTATAAATTCGTATCAGACAGCGGTGAATACGTTGGCAAAAATGAAGGCGAAGAAGATTGTGGTGACGCGGGAGGACATAACGTTAAAGGATGCACTGGAGTTATGGGAGGATAAAGCAATCGCCAATAATTACAGTGAAATCAGTATTCGCAATACAAAACAGCAATACAGTATGATAACACGCTTCTGGATGCCGGAAACGAAGTTGCGGCTTATCACGGAAGAGAGTTATTTAAGTCTGATTTCCAAATGCAGAGCTTATGGCTATGCGGAAGAAACTGTTTATAATATCAATGCTTGTTTACGCAAACTGGTGAAATTGGCGTATAGAAATCATCATTTGCCGGAGAATCCCTTTGCATATTGTGATAATGCAAGGATTCGTCCGAAAACGGTCCGGGAGGTAATTCCGCATGAGGAATATTTGAAGTTGGATGAGTACTTTTCGGAACACTCTTTTTGCCGACTTGGAAAAGATTGCTATCCGAAATATAGGCTGCTGCTTCGATTGCTGTATTGGACCGGTATGCGTATCGGAGAAGCTTTGGCACTATGTTATGATGATTTTGAGGAATATGCGGATGGGAGCATGCGTGTCCATATTACAAAGTCGTACAATTCGGCATATAAGCTTTTAAAGGGAACAAAAAACGATAAAACAAGGAAAATCCCGTTGCCGAAGCCGGTGGCTGGACTTTGTATGCAACATTTACAAGTGCATGTATCAGGTGGAGGAAATCGGGAGGAAAAAGTGTTTGATTGGGATCATGGAGCTTGCTCAATGATGATAAAAAAGGCATGTCGCGAGGTCGGAATACAGGAATATAGCTGTCATTCGTTTCGTCATACTTATATCAGTAATCTCATCTGTCAGTGCGTTCCGATTGCGGTGATAGAGCAGGTGAGCGGGGATACCCAGGAAACGATTTTGAAACGGTATTCTCATATGTTCCGGGGAGATGAGGGGCTGGTATTGGAGGCGTTAGGGAGGATTAAGTAAAAATAGTGTAAAAATAGTGAAATTTTAATGGAATTTTTGTCCCGCATAGTGTATACTATTATTAAAGAAATCCTTAATGAAAGTGGGTGAAACAGTTGATAAAGGTTATCTTGTCCAATGAAATCTTGAAAAAGATTTCTGCTATTGACGAGAATCGTTTCTCACTTAGTACCATAGAACTGCCGCCGATGACAAAGAACCGGTTGCGTAAGAATTCCAAGAAGAAAAGCTCTTACGCGTCGAACAAAATCGAGGGCAATCCCCTTACAGAACAGCAGGCCGAGGAAGCCATTGAGCGGGATGAGCACAAGCATTTTTTGAAACCGGAGCAGGAGATTAGAAATTATTTTTTGGCCTTGAATGCGCTCGAAGAAAAGCTGAAGAGAAAAGAATGTTTTTCGAAAGAGATGATTCTTGAAGTGCAGGCAATGGTAGAGAAAGGGGCATCTAAGGAAAAGATAGGTCTCAGAGGTCCGATGCCGCCGGGAATGTTGTTTGCCGTGTATGATGCGGTGACAGGAATTCCGGAGTATATTCCGCCGGAGTATTGTGATATTCCGGGGTTGTTAGATGAGTTGGTGGAGTATGTGAATACCACGGATGACCATCCCTTAATTATTGCGGCAGTGGTCCATTATCAGTTGGTGACGATTCATCCCTTTGAAGACGGAAATGGAAGAACCGCGCGGCTTATGTCCGGATATATCCTTGATTTTTATGGCTATGGATTTAATGGGATCGGTTCCTTGGAGGAGTATTTTGCCTATGATTCGGACGAGTATTATGCCGCACTTCAAATGGAGTTGCCGGCATTGTATTATTCGGGAAGAGAAAATCCGCCGCACCCGGAAATCTGGGTAAATTACTTTTTACGTATGGTGGAGTTGTACTCCAAAAAGGTCTTTGAAGTATCCGAAGGAGCGCAGGAGGATGATTTGGACGGTAGCTTGTCTTATTTGAATGCAAAGGAAAAGGAGACGCTTCGGCTTCTTTTGGAAAAGAGACTGTTGGAGTTTACACCGATTGAAGTGAGCAAGATGCTTGGGGTAACGAATAAGACAATCATTAATCGATGTGCAAGACTTACCAATCACGGTTTTTTGGTTCCGAATATTGTAAGTCAGCGTATTCGTTCCTATTCCCTCAGTGAGTTTGCAAAGCAGAACCAAAAGAGGATTCTTTCAAGGATTTCTTTATAACCGGAATGAAAATATAGTGTAAAAATAGTGAAATTTTAGTGGAGAAAACAACCATGAACATCCAGATTTTCGGCACGAAAAAGTGCAACGATACAAAGAAAGCCCAGCGTTATTTTAAGGAACGGGGCATTAAGTTCCAGTTCGTTGATATGAGCGAAAAGGAACTGAGCAAAGGAGAATTTCGCAGTGTTTGTCAGGCGGTGGGCGGCATCAAAGCAGTGATTAACGAGGAGGGCAAGGATAAGGATACCTTGGCGCTGTTAAAGTATATTGCGGAAAGTGAACTGGAGGAGAAGCTGCTTTCCAATCAGCATGTAATGAAGACGCCGATTGTGCGAAACGGCAAACAGGCAACGGTAGGATATCAGCCGGATGTATGGAAGGGCTGGGTGTAAAGGAGGAAGAGTAAATGATACAATTTGAAGTCGGAAAGATGTATGATTGCGGCAGTTACAACGGAAATGAGAATGTGTTCCGCGTTGCAAGCCGGACGGAGACTACGGTGGATCTGATTGCGATTTATGAAGCCAGGGGTGAAATGAAGGAAAGCAGTGTGGGCACCTGGGATATCGAAGTGTTTGATGATGTGGAATGTGTCTTGATTGAGCGTGGATATTTTGATGATGAAGACGCGGAGTACATCATGGCGGATTGTCCGTATTAAAGTGCGTTGGCAATGGTCGGAACAATGGAATGAGAGGACACAAATATCATAGTTCATACATGAAAAGAAGGAAAGCGAGGATGTGTCTATGAAATTACGAAAGATAGTAGCGTTAACAGTACTTTGTCCGGTTTTGGTCTTTGGTTTTGCGGCGTGTTCCGGAGAGACTCCGGAGGAAACGGATGCTACGCCGACGGTGGGGATTACTGCTACGGTTGCGCCGGTTGAGGATGAAAGCAATACAAATCCGGCTACGGAAACAACGGCACCAACGTCGACTTTGGAACCGACAAAGGCTCCGACTCTGACGAAAGTTCCGGAAACGACGGCAACCCCGAAGCCGACTGAAACACCTGAACCGGCCGCGACACTTGAACCAACTGCGACGCCTGAACCTACAGCAATTCCGGCACCGACGGAAATTCCGGAAGCTATCGAGACGCCGGCCCCGACGGACACGCCTGTTTCGAGCACAACCCCGGTCCCGACAACGGTTCCGGAGGCTTTTGAATCCGGTGATTTGGTGTATGATTTTAACGATCTTTATTATAAGACCTCTTACGGGACGGATTATACCGTAGAGGCTGACGGCTCCATCTTTCTTAAGTATGAAGGTCTGTATCAGGAGATTAAACTGGGACTCCCGGAGCCTATTGATATGACACATTGCCTGGGTGTTACCGTGAAGATGAAAAGTGAAGCGGGCAATTTGGCTGTGAAGCTTTATGACAAGGATTTTAATGAGGTTTTTGTCCGTTACGACGGGCAGACTTCCGGCGTGGAGAATCATTCGCTGACACCGGCACTAACGACGGAGGTCGCGGGAATCGGGTTGATGGCATGTACGGAAATGGAGGATTATTCCGGGTTTGTGGCTACGGTATATTCCGTAACCTTTCATATGGATAATGAGTACAAAGGAGGAACTGCGATGGCACCTGTTACAGTGAACAAAAGCGGAGAATTGTTGAACGAAGCGAAGAAACACGACTTCAGCTTCGGTATTGTGATGAACAGCGATAATCTATATGATGATGCCTACAAAGCCTTGTTGGGGACGGAATGCAGCAGTGTAAGCTTTGGTAATGAAATGAAGGCGTATTCTCTTTTAAACAAGAGTGCTTCGCAAAAAAGCGAAAACGGCATGCCGGTCATGAACTACAGTACAGCGGACAGAATGGTGCAGTTGGCGGTGCAACAGGGCGTGAAAATCCGTGGTCATGTGTTGGTGTGGGACGCATATATGAGCGACTGGTTTTTCAGAGAAGGCTATCAAAACGACGGTGCTTATGTGGACCGTGAGACGATGTTAAAGCGTCTGGAGTACTATATTGAAGAGGTCATGACCCATTTTGAGGAAAAGTATCCGGGAACGGTATATTGCTGGGATGTGGTAAACGAAGCAGTTGGTGACGGCACCGGCGAGTACGTTTATTCCGACCCGCGACATGTACGCACGAAGCGTAACGGCGAAGATAATCCTTTTTATACGATTATCGGAGACGATTATGTAGAGCTTTCCTTCCTGTATGCGAAGAATACGGTGGAGAAGCTGCAGGCGAAGAATCCGGAGGTGGAGATTGCATTGTTTTACAACGATTACAGCACCTTCTATGATACAAAACGGGATGCGATTTGTGAATTGGTAAAGAGCATCAATTCCTATGCAAAGGATGAAAACGGGAACTACCGTAAGCTGTGTGACGGTATCGGCATGCAGAGCTATATCGGCGGTTACGGACAGCAGGGCGGATGCATGAATCGGTCGGATATTACAAGAATCAAAAACGCCGTAACAAAGTTCCATGGCTTGGGGGTCGATGTGCATGTAACCGAGATGGCGGTGCGGAATTATGACCCGGCTCAATCGGACAAACATGCGGAGTTTTACGGAGAATTGTTCCGGATGTATGCGGAGCTGAATGCGGAAGAAACCATGATTTCCAACATTACTGTATGGGGATATCGCGATAATCCGTCCCTGTCCGTATCGGATTACAGTTATAAGCAGAACGGGCCGTATTGCGGTTTGTTTGACGAGAATTATGAAAAGAAAGATGCCTATTATGCGGTGGTAGAGGCGCTGAAGTAAGAATAGCGGAAGATAAGAAGAGAGGCTCGGGTGGCCTCTTTTCTGTGTTTTGGTGCAAACGGCAGTGTCCTCCGGAGAAGGGGAAGGGTTTTTTTCGCCGGCAAAACATCGGTCGGGTTATCCAACCTACGGTTGGAGGATTGCTGATAGATTCAAACCAATCGGTGATTGTTTTTGCCGCCAAATGCTTGTAAACTATAGGTGTAGCTACAAAACAAAATCAAAGGGAGGATTTCTATGAACACAATTAAAATACAGGAGCAAATTGCTTTTTTAAGAAAACAAAAGGGACTGACCCAGGAGGAGCTGGCGAAGGCTCTGGGCGTCACCAATCAGGCTGTCTCCAAGTGGGAATCGGGACAGTGTTGCCCGGATATTCAGCTGCTTCCGGATATCGCAAAGCTTTTCGAGGTTTCCGTAGATGAGCTTCTTGGGGGCAATTCGGCAAAGGGCCTGGGAGATATCTGCTTGAATCTGAAGGACTATTTTACGGCCCTTCCGGAGAAGGAGTCCTTTGAAAAGGTGTATCGGCTGGCGGCCTTATTGCATGACATTGCGGTAACCGACGGATATAAAAAATATCTTCCGTGGCAATCAAAGGACTATGCTGTAGATGATATTTCTTCTTGGGGACTTTCTATCTGTTCCGAATCGGAGGGCAGTACGGGACGAATGACCGACAGTGTCTTTTTCTCTTTGGGAAAGGCATTTCAAACTCCGAATGTTTCTCAGTTATATGAGTTGTCCGTTGCGATGGGGCGTTTTTCAGACCTCGGTGTTTTAAAAACCATGTATGCTCTCCATAAATTAACCATAAAAGATTTTGATTTTTTTGTATCCTTAGAGGACATTGCTGCCGGCGCGCAGTTGTCAACCGAGGAAACGAAACAGGCGTTGGAGAAACTGCCGCTTACGGTAAAGGAAGAAGCGGGCGAACTGCGGTATCGTTTGGAGGGTTCCTTCTGTCATATGCCGGCGTTGTTAACGTTCCTGTTTAAATTCAGGTAGCAGGAATCCGGTGTTTACATGTGTTGATTGATCGGTATGCGGAGATAATAGAGAAAAGGTAGAAGTGCAGGATTTGCACCTTTGGATAACGGAAGGTGCAAATTTTGCACTTTTCTATTGACAAGGGTGCAAAACCGACATGCCGGAGCTGCTGGAAATGTTGGAAGACGAGCAGATGGAAATGTAAACAATGGTTTGCAAAAAGCACATAAACTATTATGCAACCACTCTAAAATCATCTGAAAAACCGAAAAAACACCTAAAATGCAACCACAAGTTGCAAAAATAATATCTCTAAGTTGCTTGCAACCGCTTCGTTCTTTTGCTATAATGAAGCACGTAGTATAGTAGTATGTGAAAAAAGGAGAATGCGTATGACCATCGGACAGAAACTCATTCACTTACGAAACGTGGCAGATATGTCCCAAGAGCAGCTTTCGGAGACCCTCGGGGTGTCCCGCCAGTCTATCTCCAAGTGGGAAATGGACCAGGCGCTTCCGCAGATTGATAAGGTGATTCAGCTTGCGGAGATTTTCGGAGTAACGACGGATGAATTGTTATTGGATAAGATAGAAATTGACCGAAGCCCGAAGAAGGGACCGAGAAAATTGAAGTACTTCGGTACCGACGGCTTCCGGGGAGAGGCAAATGTGAATTTGACTTCCATGCAGGCTTATAAGGTGGGCCGGTTCCTTGGCTGGTATTATTCCTCCAAGCTTTCCGGTTGTACCAAGCCGGGCTATCGTCCGCGGATTGTTATCGGTAAGGATACCCGCCGTTCCAGTTATATGCTGGAGTATTCCATTGTGGCAGGTATGGCCGCCAGCGGTGCGGATGTGTATATGTTGCACGTAATTACGACACCGGGTGTGTCCTATGTGACCCGTAAGGATGAATTTGACTGCGGTATTATGATTACAGCGTCTCACAACCCGTTTTGTGACAATGGTATCAAGGTACTGAACCGTTACGGTGAGAAGCTGGACGATGAGACAACGGCGCTGATTGAGGCATATATCGACGGAGATTTACATGAACTGGGTGTCACCGGCGAGGATTTACCGTTAGCCCAGGGAGCGAAGCTTGGTTGCATTCACGAGTATTCCGCCGGAAGAAACCGTTATACCGGATACTTGATTTCTCTGGCGTCCAATTCTTACAAGAGATTGAAAATCGGTCTGGACTGTGCCAACGGTGCAGCTTGGAATATTGCGGGAGCGGTGTTTAGTGCGCTGGGGGCGCAGACTTACGTCATCGGGGATGAGCCGGACGGCGTAAATATCAACGAGGGCTGCGGTTCCACTCATATCGAAAAATTAAAGAAGCTGGTGAGAGAAAAGCATTTGGATGTGGGCTTTGCCTTTGACGGTGACGCGGACCGTTGTATTGCGGTGGATGAAAACGGCAACGAAGTAGACGGCGACGCTATGATTTATATTCTCGGTAAGCGTATGAAAATGCGCGGCACCTTGAATGACAATACGGTGGTGACCACTATTATGTCCAACTCCGGTTTTGTGGATAGTCTCGCAGAGGCCGGTATCAAGTGTGTACAGACGAAGGTGGGTGACCGTTTTGTCTACGAATGTATGCAGAACAACGATTACGCCATCGGCGGAGAGCAGTCCGGTCATATTATTTTAAAGAAATATGCCACCACCGGCGACGGCATTTTAACGGCGATTATGATTGCGGAGGAGCTTTGTGATTCCAAGTCTTCTCTCGGAAAGCTTACGGAGCCGATTCATTTGTATCCGCAGTTTTTAAAGAATGTAAGAGTAAAGAATAAAGCGGCAGTGCTGGCCGACGCCAAGGTATTAAAGGCAAAGGAAGAGGTAGAAAAGCTCATTAACAAAAAGGGCAGAGTGCTTCTTCGGGAAAGCGGCACAGAGCCTGTCATCCGCGTCATGGTTGAGGCAGAGGCCCAGGAGTTATGCGTAGCTTACGCGGAGATGATTGTAAAAGTAATTGTCGAAGGAGGACATTGTGTTGAATAAACTGGTAAAGACAAAGGAGTTGTATGCATCCCAGCCGGACTATTTGGTGGAGCTGTTTGACAGCTGTGAGTATCCGTGGGAGATGCTTCCGAAGCTTAAGGGCTACATTCAGGCATTGATTGAAAAGGGCATTCCGGGCTATACCCTGTATGCCGAGGGTGTGCTGGTAGGTGAGAACGTAAAGATTTATCCGACCGCTACCATCGAAGGACCGACCATTATCGGTTCCGGTACCGAGGTGCGTCCGGGTGCTTTTATCCGCGGCAGCGTGATTACGGGAGAGGGGTGCGTCATGGGTAATTCCTCCGAGTTTAAAAACTGCGTGCTTCTGGATAAGGTGCAGGTGCCGCATTACAACTACATCGGCGATTCCATCATGGGCAACAAGGCTCACACCGGTGCGGGTACCATTTGTTCCAACTTAAAGTCAGACGGCAAGGCGGTTGTGGTACACGGCGATGTGGACTACGAGACCGGACTTCGCAAAATCGGCGGTATCCTGGCGGACGGCGCAGACGTAGGTTGCGGCTCCGTCATCAATCCGGGTACGGTCATCGGTAAGAATACTTCCGTATATCCGCTGACTTCCCTTCGCGGAGTGTATCCGGCCAATTGTATCGTAAAGGATACAAAGACGGTTGTGGAGCGTATCTAATCCGCA
>JAZUBD010000304.1:0-1477 GCA_045638305.1 Lachnospiraceae bacterium | reverse complement strand
TGCTTGTCTTCCTAAGCCCGCTTGGCCTCCGACTTCACCATGCTGGGCTTTGTTACTACGGATGCCTGCATTTCCAAGGAGCTTCTTCAGAAGGCCCTTTCCGAGACCGTAGCGGACACCTACAACATGGTTTCCGTAGACGGAGATACCTCCACCAATGACACCGTATTGTTACTGGCAAACGGTGCTGCGGGAAATCCGGAGATTACCGAGGAGAACGAGGACTACGCAAAGTTTAAGGAAGCTCTTTACTATATTAACGAAACGTTGCCAAAGAAGATTGCAGAGGATGCAGAAGGTGCAACGAAGCTGTTCACCACGAAGATTTTAAATGCGGCTACCAAGGAACAGGCAGTGGTATTTGCAAAGTCTGTTATCACATCCAGCCTGACCAAGGCAGCAATTTTCGGTCAGGATGCAAACTGGGGACGTATTCTTTGTGCATTAGGCTACTCCGGCGAGAATTTCGACCCGGATGCGGTAGATTTGTTCATTGAGAGTGAAAACGGTAAGTTACAGCTTGTGAAAAACGGCTTTGCTACGGATTATTCCGAGGAAGTGGCAACGAAGATTTTGTCCGCAAAGGAAGTAACCGCTGTTGCGGATATGAAGCAAGGTTCCGCATGTGCAACCGCATGGGGCTGTGATTTGACCTTTGATTATGTAAAGATTAACGCGGATTATCGCAGTTAATGAGATATAAACGGGTGGAAGCATAAGAGACGAATGCAGGAAAAGAAAGCGAGGATTGTATCATGGGAATGATGGAAGAGGTTATGTCCAAAGCAAATGTACTCATTGAGGCTTTGCCGTATATTCAGCAGTTTAATAATAAAATTGTAGTGGTTAAGTACGGCGGAAGCGCTATGCTTGACGAGAAGCTGCAGCAGGATGTCATTAAGGATGTTGCGTTGTTAAAATTAGTTGGTATGCAGCCGATTATCGTACATGGCGGCGGTAAGGAAATCAGTAAGTGGGTCGGCCTTCTCGGTAAGGAAGCAAAGTTTGTACAGGGCCTTCGTGTGACGGATGCAGAGACCATGGAAGTGGCTGAGATGGTTTTAAGTAAGGTAAATAAGCGTCTGGTACAGATGTTAGAGCAGCTTGGTGTAAAGGCTGCAGGTATTTGCGGTAAGGACGGCGGCACCTTAAAGTGTGAAAAGAAGTATGCAAACGGCGAGGATATCGGTTTTGTAGGTAACATTACCGATGTTGATACGAATCTTATCGATACACTTTTGGTAAATGATTATATTCCGGTTATCGCACCGATCGGTATGGATGATAATTTCCTGTCCTACAACATCAATGCGGATGATGCGGCATGTGCCATTGCTACGGCGATGAATGCGGAGAAGCTTGCATTCTTAACGGATATTGAAGGTGTATATCGTGATTTTGAGGATAAGTCTTCCCTCATTTCCGTGCTTACGTTAGATGAGGCGGATAAGCTTCTTGAGTCCGGTGTCATCGGCGG
>JAZUBD010000303.1:0-5774 GCA_045638305.1 Lachnospiraceae bacterium | reverse complement strand
CTCGGTACGGGCCGGTCTTGCATAGATTTCAAAGGAGTCCTTTAAGGTGTTTAATCGGTCGTAGTAGTAGACAAGTTCTGCATCACGCTCTGCACACATTTCCTCCAGAACATGACAAACATTTTCGTAGGAAAAGGCGCCGTTCATGTAGTCTAACATTTTGTTGATGAAGTATTGTCTGCAATCCTCGCGCTTCAGTAATGCGGCCAAAAGCGGTGCGTAACGACTGCTGCTTGGGTCCGAGAGGACCTGCTTTAAGTCGTTTCTGGCAGCACCCGCATCGTCGGAGGACTGATAGGTGCCGAAGCCTACATCCGCATCGTGGAGAAGGAAGCGCCAGCGACCGTCCATATCTCCGGTACCGTATTCCTCGCCGTCAGCGGCATAGTAGCGGTAGCAACGGTAGTTGCCCTGGGGCCAGTCATAATTGGCCACATACATATTAAGGGACATGTAGTCCAGATAGCTTTCCACATCAACCAAGGCACAAAGCTCTTCGTAGGTAGTATCGTTTCTTAAATCCATAGCGGAGTATTTTTTATAAAGTGTGTTATATTCCTTTGCGGCGGCAGCTTCTGCTGCATCACTTGTGATGGACTTGTTCCGATCGGAGCCTTCCAAAACGATATACTCTCCGTCGCTTTTTCCGTTACGGTTCTGAAAATATTTATCGCAGTAGGATTCATGAAGCCAGTAAAATCCGTAATATTCGCCGTTTACATAGGCAAGGGCAGGAACTACCGCTTCATAGACGGAAAAGCCTGCATCACCGGCCAGACGCTGTACCAGTTCGTCACGGAGAAAGGCACTTTGGAAGTCATCACCGCCGTTTCGAAGAACCAGCTTGTCATATTTTGTAATCGGGTCACCGTTTATATCGGTGGAACCGAAGACGTCGGTACGGAAGGAGCCTTTGCCGGCTTCGTATTCCTTACGAGCAAACAATTTCAGGGATTTTACCGCATGTTCGCGCGAGGAACCGCCGAAGACTCGGACACCGGCGTGCTGTTCAAAGAGAAGTGTACCATCGGAGGATAGAGCTTCAATATGAACCTTACGCTCGGAAGTGCGGCCTCGTTGTTTATAGTTTTCACCGTATAAAATACCCTTTGGTCCGTCGGTGAGTTCCGAAGGATTGCCATTTATGGAAAAGACAAGGGTAGTGTAGCGTTTGTCTACGTTTTCGCCTACAAAATAGGTGTGAACGTAGGAATCGGAGCAAGTTCCGTCATCGTACCATACCTTAGCACGGAACGGATAGACATTCGGAGCATCCGCATTCGTAGTGACCAGTAAAATCGGTTCGGTGTAACAATCGGAGCTTTCCGTCGGTTCCGTACCATCCAGTGTATAGGTAATATAGCCGTTCTTTTTGGCGTGAACGGACAATTCAATAAAGGTGTTTTCGGAAAGAAAATAAGCCGCTTCGGAAAAACATACCTCCCCCGGTGTACCGGTCGGTGTCGGCTTCGGAGTCGGAGTGGAGGTAGGAATCGCAGTCGGTGTTACAGGAGCCTCCGGAGTAGTGTCCGGTAACGGAACCACATCAGCGGTAGGAAACGGTGTGGGAGTCCGGTCACCTACGTAGGTAATGTCGGAATGACCTACTGGTGGAGTAGGCTGTTGTCCCGATAAATCCGAGGAACATCCTACGAGGGAAACGATGCTCAAAAGAGCACAGCAAAGAACCCCTTGTGTCAAACGGGACATTCGTATGGATTTCATGGGAACACCTCCTTTTATCGTAGTATGAGAGATAGAATGTTTTATTTTTTCCAGGTACCCGGATGGAACAGTACCATTATCGGGATAATTTCCAAACGTCCCGCCAGCATGTCAAACATAAGGACAAACTTGGAAAGGGTAGAAAACTCGGAAAAGTTTCCGGTCGGGCCGACAACGTTAAGTCCCGGACCGATGTTGTTTAAGGTGGCAGCGATAGAGGTGAAATTCGTGGTCATATCAAAGCCGTCCAGACAAATCAGTAACAGGGAAACGATAAAAATAACAATATAGGTCATAAGCAAAGCATTACAGGAGTGTACTACGGAATGCTCCAGAACTTTGTTGTCCATTTTCAGCACACGGATGCGCTTCGGGTGAATCTGTTGCATCAATTCTTTGCGTACCTGCTTCAAATAAATCATGATACGGGACACTTTGATACCGCCGCCGGTGGAGCCGGCGCAGGCACCGATAAACATAAGCACTACCATCAGTCCCTTAGCAAATTGCGGCCAGAGATTAAAGTCTGTGGTGGCGTAACCGGTAGTAGTCATAATGGAAGCTACCTGGAATGCTACGGTTTGGATACTTTCTCCTACTTTACCACCGTTTGTTACCAGGGAAACAGTAATTAATGTAACGGCACCGAGGAAAATGAAGAAATACCAACGGACCTCCTCCATACGGAACGCATCCTTTACCTTGCGGATAAGGAGGTAGTAGTAGAAGGAGAAGTTCACACCGAATAAAAACATGGAAACGGTAATTACATTCTGTAAATAGGTGGAATATCCAGCCAAGCTGTCGTTTTTGATACCGAATCCGCCGGTACCGGCAGCACCGAAAGCATGACACAAGGAATCAAACAAAGGCATTCCGCCAAAAAGCAGGAAAATCACCGTAATAATTGTCATAACAAAATAAATGGCGTAAAGTAAAAATGCAGTCTGCTGCATTTTCGGAACCAGTTTACCTACGGACGGTCCAGGGCTTTCTGCCTTCATCAGGTTCATGGTGGAACCTCCCGTCATCGGAAGGATGGCAAGCATGAAAACAAGTACACCCATACCGCCGATCCAGTGGCTGAAGCTTCTCCAAAACAAATTGGCGTGGGAGAGGGCTTCTACGTTGGTTAATATACTGGAACCGGTGGTGGTAAGGCCGGAAATAATCTCAAATAATGCGTCCGGATAGGACGGAATATCGCCGGTCATTACAAAAGGAAGGGCACCGATGGTACTCATAACAATCCAGCTTAAAGCCACGGTAACAAAACCTTCTTTGGCATAAAAAGTAGTTTTTCCGGTTTTTTGTTTGCGGATAAGACCGCCCAGAACGATGCATATCGCACCGAGCAGTAAGTAGATAAGGGCGTCTTTGATTTCTCCGAAGAGAAAACCGGTCAGGGCAGGTGGAAGGAAGAAAATACCCTCCAACTGAATAACCCAGCCGATGATTTTTAAAATAATGGAATAATTCATACGGCACACTCCTATTTTAACGGGTTATCCATGATATCGGAAATATCCTGCAGTCCCTTATGGGTGGTAACAACGATTACTTTGTCGCCCTTTTGGATGAAATCCCGGCCGGACGGGGTAATAATGCGTCCGTTTCGTACGATACAGCAAATCAAAAGGTTTTTCTTTAAGTTTAGGTTTATAAACGGAATATCGGTTACGTCACAATCCTCTTTTACGAGGAATTCCAAGGCCTCAACTTGATTATCCATCAGGCGATAGAGCGCATCTACATTGCTTCCGTAGGAATTATGCAGGGAGCGTACATACTGAAGAATGTGCTCCGTGGTTATATTTTTCGGGGAAAGGATGCTACCGATCGGGAGGTCGCTTATGATTTCGTCCAGTTCCAATCGGTTAATCTTAGTAATCTTTTTACAAGTAGCATTCATTTTATTTGCGTAGAGAGAAAGGAAAATATTTTCCTCATCCAACGCAGTCAAGGCAACGAAAGCATCTGTTTTTTCTATGCCTTCTTCCAAAAGAGTATCGTGGTCCGTTGCATCGGAATGGATAATCGTTGCCTTCGGAAGCGCATCGCTTAAAAAGTCGCAACGGTCGCTGTTACGCTCGATAATTTTTACATCAATGCCGGAACGCAGCAGAGACTGGGCCAGATAATACTGTACCATGCCACCGCCGGCAATCATAACGTTGCGAATCTCGCGGATGACAGCCAGTTTACTCAGACGATAAAAACTGTTAATTTTTTCTCTCGGTAAAATAATGGAAATGGTATCACCTGCCATTAAGACGGAGTTACCGTTCGGTATGCTGACCTGGTGGTCATGTACTAAAATACAGATGAGAATTTCGTGATTAAACTTGCGGGAGAAGTCCTGCACCTTCATACTATGAAGTGGGGAATCCTCCGTAATCACAACCTGCATCAAATCCACCTTGCCGTTGGCAAAGGAATCGATATCCATGGCATCCGGGACCTGAATGAGCTGCGCGATTTCATTGGCAACGGTAAATTCAGGATTGATAATCATGGAGATATCCATGAAGTCTTTTAAATAGGTGATTTCCCGGAAATATTCCGGATTACGCACTCTGGCAATGGTGCGGCATTTGCTGGCTTTTTTTGCAAGAACACAGGAAATAAGGTTGATTTCATCCTGGTTGGTGACCGCAATGAATAAGTCGGCATGCTTGATGTCGGCTTCCTGTAAGGTAAAAAAGCTGGAAGCGTTTCCGACCACACCCTGTAAGTCCAGATTGGACAGGGCCGGCTGTAAACGTTCCGCGGAATTATCAATTAATGTAAGATCATGTCCTTCTTCATTTAACTGCTGGGCAAGGGCATAACCGACTCTGCCGCAGCCTGCAATGATGATTTTCATAGGAAAACTCCTTCCGTTTGTAATTGTTTTACGTCCTTAAGTGTACCACGAAATGGGAAAAAAGTCACTAGGAAGTTAGACTGCATTAACACAGCATTAATAGAGCATCAGCTGTTCTTGATGCGTTCTAAACGGTGAAGCTGTGGCTGCATAGTGAGCTCCGTCAGGTTCAGACCGTTTCTTGCGGTAAGGGCTAACAGTGCGTAGTCGGCCACTTCCTCCGGGGTAAGGGCGGCATCGGTATCCTCTGATGCGCAGAAGGACGCGTTGCGGTACAAATCGGTCCGGGTCATATCCGGGGCCAGCACCGTGACGCGGACGCCGTATTTGCGTACCTCTTCAAAAAGACTTTTGGCAAAGCTTGAAACACCTGCTTTTGTAGCCCCGTAAGCACAGCCGTGGGTATTATTGGTCTTCGCGGCGGTAACGGAGGAAATGTAAAGCAGGTGGCCGTGATTGGCCTTTAAATCACGTAAAAACAATTTCGTCAGCAGAAGAGGAGCGGTAAAGTTCACGGCGGTCAATTCCGTAATCGATGTTACGGAAAGCTCCTCGTGAGGACCGTAATAGCCCACACCGGCATTTAAAATCAAAATATCCGGAGAAATGTGTGCCTTATGAAGGGTATGAGCCAATTGTTCGATGTCCGAAGGCTTGCGCAAGTCACATACGTGTAAGGTTACGGATTCCGACTGTTCCGAAGACAGCTGGTCGGAAAATTCTGCCCATAGAGAGGCTTTTCGTTCTTCGGATTTTACGATACCGTGTACATAACAGCCTTCCTCTAGGAGGGTGTGTAACAAGCATTTTCCGATACCGGAGGAAACGCCGGTAATGAGTGCGGTTTTATTCGTTAACATGGGAGTCTCCTTCCACGGACTCCTCGGGAGTCCAGATAAATAATTTGTCGTTCGGAATGTGATGACGGGCGAGAGCTTCCTTTACCGAAGTCAGCAGTTCGTCACAACGTTCCGTATCGTAATGGCATACGCCGTCGGTCAGGGTATACGGATAATGGGAAAAGGCGCAGGACGGCTTTGCCTTTTTCAGTTGCTTTACGTAATTCTTTGAAAGACGGAATACACCGAGACTGATATCCGTGATTTCTTCGTCGGAAAGGACGGAAAAGACCTCGTCTACGAGTGTAGTATATAATTCCGAGGCATTCGGTACATCTAACACC